>JBCBHC010000069.1:0-4123 GCA_038526075.1 Bacteroidota bacterium
ATGGAGCAACTCCAAGAGGCGACACATCTCAATACAGAGGAAATTGAACAGGAGCTTATAGAAGCACTGCAAGATGAGGCTAGGTCTAAGGCAGCCACAAACACTAGAACAATCATAGAAGAGGCTAAGGCGAATGCTACCCAAGAAGCCAAAAAAGTAATTCTGACCACGATTCAGCGCACTGTGGCCGAGCAGACTATTGAGAACAGCTCCCATCTCATTAAAATCGGCGACGATGCACTCAAAGGGAAGATTATAGGGCGAGAAGGAAGAAATATCCGCGCGCTGGAGGCCACTACTGGGGTAGACATTGTAATCGATGATCATCCTGAGACTATTTTAGTTTCCTCCTTTGATCCCGTGCGAAGAGAGATAGCCTGCCTGGCGATCAAACAACTCATTCAAGACGGCCGCATACATCCAGCGCGCATAGAAGAGGTAGTAGAGAAAGTAAGCCAAGGGATAGAGAAGGAGATTGTCAACACAGGCGAACGGACCGTCATAGATCTAGGGATCTATGGCATGCACTTAGAGCTCATTAAACTAGTAGGTCGAATGCGTTACAGGGCTTCCTATGGTCAAAACTTACTCCACCATTCGCGTGAGGTAGCCCACCTAGCAGCCACGATGGCCGCTGAGCTAGGGCTGGACAGTAAACTCGCCAAACGCGCTGGCCTACTGCACGACATAGGCAAAGTATCTTCCGAAGAGTCTGGAATGCCGCATGCATTGCTGGGTATGGAGCTAGCAACACGCTACAGAGAGCACCCGGAGGTCTGTAATGCCATCGGTGCGCACCATGATGAGATTGAGATGACCTCTACAATTTCGCCTGTAGTGCAAGCCTGCGATGCTATCTCTGCCGCTAGGCCTGGGGTCAGGCGCGAAGTTTTGGAGGCGCACGTAAAGCGCCTTCGGGATATGGAAGACATTGCACTCTCTTTCAACGGTGTCAGGAAATGCTATGCGGTGCAGGCTGGCCGGGAGCTCCGCGTTATAGTAGATACTATCCGTGTAACAGATGAGGAGGCCAGCAACCTAGCTTTCGAGATCTCTGGAAAAATAGAGCAGCAAGTGCAGTATCCCGGTCAAGTAAAGGTGGTAGTCATCAGGGAGTTGCGTGCTATCCAGTACACAAAGTAGGCTTGCCGGCCCTTCGCTATGCATCGCTTCTGCACGTGGGAGCTTGTTGTGAAGTAGTTTCACAGCTATCTTTGTTCATCGCTAATCAACAATTTCAACGCCATGCGTGAAGGTAACATAACGGTGTACGTCAAAGACAGTGAATCTACTGACAGGGCTTTCAGACGGTTCAAGCGGAAATGCGAGAAGGTCAAACTTTCGAGACAAATCCGAGAAAGAATGTACTACAAGAAACCTTCTACAAGGCGTAGAGAGGAGCGTTTGAAGGCCATCTACAGAGATAGGACGTTCCCCAAGAGGTAATCTGTATTGCGCCGGCACGCACAAGCGCCAGGCAGCATGATCATGCTCACTTCATTTCTGCAGTACTTAGCCAGCGAAAGACGCCTAAGCAAGCATACAGTCCAGGCCTACAAAACAGATCTTGAGCAATTTCTATCATACTTAGCTGCTTCCAAGCTACTTCTAGTAGAAGCTACCCATAAAGTACTTCGCGCTTGGGTAGTAGTCCTGGTACAGAAGGGTTTGTGCGGCAAGTCCGTCAACCGGAAGATCGCAGCCCTCAAAGCATTCTTCCATTTTCTACATCAGCAAGGCCACTTCACCCAAAATCCTGCATCACAGCTCAACACACTTCAGACAGGGAGCGCCTTACCCACCTTTGTCAGGGAACAAGAGATACTCACCTTACTAGAACGGCACATATTTGAAGACAGTTTAGAAGGCTGGCGCGATAAGCTAGTCTTAGAGCTTCTGTATGGGACTGGTATCCGCCTATCTGAGTTAATCGGCTTACGGGATGCTGATGTTTGCTTGCACAACCATACCGTACAAGTACTCGGCAAGCGCAATAGAGAAAGGATTGTACCATTCCCCCGAGGTCTACAACCTGTAATCGAGGCGTATCAAATGCATCGTGAAAAAGCTTTAGGAAGCGTACAGGGAGGTTGGCTGCTGGTTACGCGGGCCGGGAAGCCTTGCTACCCCGCGCTCGTCTACAGGACAGTGAAGAAGTACTTGCATGCTTACACGCACGCAGACAAGCAGAGCCCACACGTACTACGGCACACATTTGCCACGCACCTACTGCACAAAGGCGCTGACCTGAATGCCATCAAAGAGCTACTAGGACACCATAGCTTGGCCGCTACCCAGCGTTACACACACCACTCGCTACAAAAGCTACAGGAAGTATTTGACCAGGCTCACCCTAAGGCATAGTATACACCCGAAAGTATGCCCTTGAGTCATGCCATAATAGCATACTATATTAATTCGTTGGCATCAGAAGATACCTCCCCTGCGATGCTCCTCGATAGCCTTTCAAAGTGCTTCTACGCCTTCTTGGGGAAGCATCCCTGATTTCCCCTTTTATGGCTCAAGTGTTTTTCACTTGTGCCTTTATGCCCCTTTTATGGCGCAAGTGTTTTCCACTTGTGCCTTTATTGCTCAAATTATGGCGCCATCATAAACAGATGTGATTTGTATAGGACTCAGTAAGCCCGCATAATTTCTAGCACTCGAGTAGAAGTATTCTTCTGGCTCATTCACCCAGCCGCCTTTTATTGGATTGTTGTGGATATAGTCTAATTTCTGATCTATCCAGTCCCCCTCTAGAGTAATAGGATGATTATCTTCATGAATGCTATACAAGCTAATTTGAAGACATTGTTGCCCCAATCGCCTTTTTCATGGCTGTTTTCGCCGCTTTTGCTGCACCGCTCCTCAAGCAACTAACAGATGGCCAATATTGAGTGCATTTCTCGTCGATGCTATCGGGACACGGCAAGTGGCAGGAATACTCTAAGGATCTGCTAGCACACCTATACTGCTCATTACCCTTGATGATGACGGTACATGATCACACTGCTTTCTGAGCACCAAGATGTACAATATAGGTGAGTGAGTGAGTGAGTGAGTGAGTGAGTGAGTGAGTGAGTGGATGCGTGAGTGAGTAGAAGAGCCGGGCGCTACACAGCTGAGGAAGCTTCAGCCAGCGCGGTCGAATAGGGGGCTATTGACGCTTCTTCAATTTTTCTCGTAGGAACTGGGCTGTATGGCTATGAAGCGCTTTTTCTACCATATCCTCAGGAGTACCGCTGAAGACTACTTCGCCGCCTCCTTGTCCCCCCTCAGGCCCCAAGTCCACAATCCAATCAGCACATTTGATCACCTCCATGTTGTGCTCAATAATCACAACGCTATTGCCAGCGTCGACTAAAGCATTGATAGCACGTAGTAGCTGATGAATGTCATGCATGTGCAGCCCCGTAGTAGGCTCATCAAAGATGAATAACGTTCTGTAGCCGCTCTTACCCTTACCCAAGTAAGAAGCTAGCTTAACGCGTTGCGCTTCGCCACCACTGAGCGAGCTAGAAGACTGTCCCAACTGTACATACCCTAACCCTACTTCTTGCAGCGGCTTGAGCTTGTTGCGTATAAACGGCTGATCATCAAAAAAAGTAAGGCTATCTTCTACCGTCATATCCAGCACCTCGGCAATATTCTTGTCCTTATACTTAATCTCCAGCGTTTCTTCTTTGAAACGCTTCCCTTGGCAGTCTTCGCAGGTAAGCGTGATATCCGCCATGAACTGCATCTCTATCGTCACCTCCCCCTCTCCTTGGCAGCTTTCGCAACGGCCTCCAGCGGTATTAAAAGAGAAATGACTAGCCCCGCAGTCACGCTGCCTAGCGAGGAACTGATCGGCAAAGAGCTGCCTAATGCTATCGTAAGCCTTAATGTAGGTGATAGGATTCGAGCGCGAAGATCTGCCAATAGGGTCTTGGTCTATGAAGTCAACAAAAGATAATTGGTCGAAGTGACCTTCCAGCTCATCGAAGTCTCCTGTAAGTTCAGCACACTGGCCTAGCACATGGCTAATAGTCGGATGAATGATTCTTTTGATGAGCGTAGACTTACCAGAGCCGCTCACGCCAGTAACTACAGCCAGGACACCAAGTGGAATGGTAACTTCAAT
>JBCBHC010000070.1:0-4049 GCA_038526075.1 Bacteroidota bacterium
ATTTTACATCACCAGCCTTGGGTTTTCAACTTTGGTGTAACCAATGTAAGAGCGCAAAAAGAAGCGTACGAAGATCTCAAGAAATGGTGGCAGCGCTTAGGCCTACCTATTGCAAAGAAGATGGGGATATCGTTAGCTACGTTAGACAAAAGATTCTTTGAGAAGTCTATGCGGGGCGACTGGGAAGAGTTCGCCACAGAGGCTCAAAAAATAAAGTGGGTAGACCACGTTATAGCCGGCATAGAAGCAACGTGTATCAAGAAAAGACCTACGGCAGGAAGTTATAGCTGGATACAATACATAGAAGAATATTATGGGATGAAAGATGCCGTAGATACGAGAACAGGGAAGGTATATTTACCTAGGCTTTCAGCCAAAGACTTCTATTACTTGTACGACCCAGAAAGCCGGTATCAAGTCAAGTAAGTGTCGCCCTGTATTTGTGCTATTGCTCGTCTTATGGACGTAGATTAGCGCCACTTCACATATTTAATTAGACAGCTTAAGGATATGGAACTTGTAGTATTTATCATCTTTCTCATCAGTATAGGTATAAGTCAGACATTCAAAAGTAAGTTGGACCGCTACTCTCGTATGGTACTGCCTACTCGCTTCTCTGGTGCCGAAGCAGCTTCTAGCATGTTGCAAGAAAATGGGATCAAGGGGATAAAAATTCTCTGCACCCCTGGGTATTTAACAGATCACTATAACCCAGTTACAAAAACAGTGAATCTAAGTAAAGACGTATACTATGGTCAGACTATCGGAGCACTGGCAGTAGCAGCACATGAATGCGGTCACGCGCTGCAACACGCTAAAAATTATCCTATGCTACACTTCCGCTCTGCCATGGTTCCTGCGCTCTCTGCTACTTCACAAATGATGCCATGGGTGATTATGCTCGGCATCGTACTAATCAACACAACCTCCATTCCATTACAAATAGGTATTGGCTTATTCTCCTTCACTACACTTTTTTCTTTCGTAACGCTGCCTGTAGAATTCGATGCGAGCAGGCGGGCTTTGGCATGGATTAGCCACAAGAGCTTCCTAGATAGACAAGAGTATGATAAAGCTCGAGATGCGCTTTGGTGGGCTGCAATGACTTATGTGGTTGCTGCGCTAGCTTCACTGGCGCAATTGTTACGCTTATTGACCATCTTGCTTGGAAGCAAAAGGAGAGACTAATCTGCGCAGCACAAACAGCTTTTACAAGCCCTCTTCAGTTACGCTGACCTCTATGTCTTTAGCAGGTTTATAATTCCCCAAGAGTCAATTAATACAAGTGTGGATTCCATGCCTCGAGAACTGTTTCGAGGGAATGTTAGGGTAGCAAAGGGCCTTCGCCTATAGCACAATGCTTTTGAACGCTATGAGCAAATCTACACGAGATAAGTATGTTGCTGTGATAGGCTTAGAGATACATGCCCAGCTAGCATTACAACGGAAAATGTTTGCTCCTGAGGCCGCAGTATACGGTGCGTTACCTAATACTCAAGTGAGTACTGTCTCGCTAGCGCACCCAGGTACGTTACCCCGCATTAACAAGTGTGCCATAGACTACGCAGTCAAGATGGGCTTAGCGTGCCATAGCACCATTACGCACGAAAACATCTTTGCCCGTAAAAATTACTTTTACCCAGACTTGCCCAAGGGCTACCAGATTACGCAAGACAAAACCCCTATATGCCAGGGAGGATATCTGATCATTGACACACCGCAAGGAAAAGAGAGAGACATTGCCCTGGAACGTATTCATCTAGAAGAAGATACAGGAAAGTCTATACATGGCTTGGTAGTCGGAGAAACGCTACTGGACTTCAACCGGGCAGGCACAGCGCTGATAGAGATTGTGACTAAGCCCGATTTACAGACATCAACAGAAGCATACAGGCTACTCACAGAGATTCGAAAATTGGTACGTTACCTAGACATCTGTGATGGTAATATGGAAGAAGGATCGCTACGCTGTGACGCCAACGTATCAGTAATGCTACGTGACGCAGCTGCCTTTGGACAACGTGTGGAAGTGAAGAATATGAACTCAATTCGGCACGTACAGTTAGCCATAGAACACGAAATAGATCGACATATAGCAGTGTTGGAAGATGGTGGTACCGTAGTGCCGGAAACGCGCGCTTATCATGCGCCTACTAACACCACCAAAAGCCTCCGTGCCAAAGAAACTACCAATGACTACCGTTACTTTCCCGAGCCTGACCTGCCACCACTTATTGTGAGCGGAGATTGGATAGAGAAGCTTCGTCAGCAGATGCCACTGTTGCCTAGAGCGTGTTTTCAAAAGTTTGTCAATACGTATCAGCTATCACCCTACAGCGCAGCAGTACTCACCGAAGACAGAGATACTGCGCTATACTTTGAGGCGTTATGCCAGCTGACTCCGCACTACAAAACAGCCGCTAACTGGATGATAGGTCCCGTGAAGGCTTACCTCAATGGGTTGACACACACCATGAGTGATTTCCCGCTTTTGCCCAAAACAATGGCGGAGCTTACTACGCTGGTAGCAGAGGGGCAGCTGAGCTTCTCGACAGCCTCGCAGAAGCTTTACCCTAAGCTACTTACACAACCCAGCGCACAACCCGCAGCATTGGCACAGTCAATGCACCTACTACAGGAGTGCGACACAGATAAAATTCGGAGTTTAGTCGATGAAGTAATAGCTGCCCATCCAAGCAAGGTAACGGCTTATCGTAATGGGAAAAAAGGCTTATTAGGAATGTTTATGGGCGAGATAATGAAAAAGAGTCAAGGTAATGTGGCCCCTCAGTTGGCTAGTTCATTGCTGACACAGCGCTTGGAAAAAGAGCGCTAAGGAATACTCTTGAGTGTAGGTATGGCATGTGTTTCTTTAATATCACAGATTCAGTTTATGAACAGTAGCGGGTTGGAGGTTTGCAAAAAGGTGATGGACACGAAACCGTCCATTGGGGACACAAGAATTTTACATAAGAGCAATATTTCCCTAGCGCTTAAGGACTTAGTATTTGAAACGTAATGTATTATGAGCAATAGCGAAGCAGTGTTTCGAGGGCTTAAAGAGCCTACCCGTGAAGATATGATGGCGATTGCTAGAGAAAATTTTGAAATATACATACCGCTGGCACAAGAAGCTGGGCTGCACGATGCCGCCCAAGAGATTGCCGAACGTACTGTCAACATGCTGGAAACGATGATGTCAGGCGATCCCTTAAAATCTACCAACGAAAAGGGGAGCAATTAGCATTACTCAATGTAATGTTTCACTGAAACATGTGTGGGACGTTCCCAGGCATATTGCCTCAAGACTTATTCAAGTTGAATGAAGAAAACCTATGCCACGAAGGACAAAATGCACCATTTTTCGCTTTTTTGTACTGAATGTGAATATTTTTCCCTCCATTCTCAAGCAAGTAGAGTAACAATGATTACTGTGTATTTACTATGGAGCAGAAGGCCGGGTAATTTTTTACTTCTCAAGGTTTTTAGCGAAAAAAGGGGCCAAGAGTGATATCTAATCAAGGAAATTGAATAGCCCGAGTAGTTACGCCAAATCAACAGCGATCCTACGTCGTCAGCGTAATGCCTGTATTACATATGCTCACGCAGTTGTTCCTCAGCATGAATCAATTTTTTGATATTCTTCAAGTTATTGTAAGAGCAAGCAATTCTTAAATAATTATCTCTTGCAAAAAAATTACTAACTACCTTAACTATTTTGGCCCAAAATAGATCTTCTTTCTCACCACGACTGTCTCCTCCTATAAAAATGGTCTTATCAATAAGTGCTTGCTCTTCTACAGTCAGATTGAATCGATTAATGAGTTTGTTCAATACAGGTCTTACAGAAGCCTTCTTACCGTCTTTTAGTTCCACAGAAATGTCTGCATAGCGCTCTTGATCACTGCTATCTTCTGATGGAACTGACTTTTCCTGGGCTAGAAATTCAACAAGTATCTCGAAATCTTTTTCACTTAGCTGTAGTTTAGAAAGCATCCATTCTTTTAGGACTCCTTTCATTCCCTTTTTAGGCAAAGGTAAAAAGGGAA
>JBCBHC010000071.1:0-3763 GCA_038526075.1 Bacteroidota bacterium
CCCTGGGAGGAGTAAAGGACTAGTAACCATCATCCCCAAGTCTGCGAAAGTAATCCTGAACATATATAACGGAGATAGCCTGATTGAGAAAAAGCCGTTTGGCGTCAGAAGGATCCCAAAGCCAGATATTCAACTTACCAGCAGAGGACAGGCCATTAACGAAAGGCAAGGGATGCCTGCACCAGGGCCGAGAAGCCTTGAAGTAAAAGCTTCAGCAGACGAAAGCTTCAAAGCCTTTTTGCCTAAGGACGCGCGCTATAAAGTATTGCAGTGGGAAGTATCGTTAGCACGGGGGAGCAGAGCTTTGAAAGTGGCTAAGTTCAGCATCCAGAAAGGATCTCTAACCGCCTTTGCTTCTGCCGCGCGGCCTGGCGATAGACTTGTCATAGAAATTAAGAAAGTAGGACGCCTCAACTTCAGAGGAGACATAGAAGAAGTAAAGATGGGCGCTATAGTCCATACGATTCCATTAACATAGGAGACATGAAAAACACCACACTATTCACGGTAGCTGTAGGAGCTGTGCTAAATACGAACGTAGCAATAGCCCGCGAGGACGATGCTACTACTAACAAGCTCAATCCGACTGATATCCAGGGAGGAGGCGTTGCAGTAAATATGTACAATCCCCACTCCGTCAATCCAACGCCAGAGGAAGATGTGCTGTTTGGTAAAAAAATATGGCGCCTGATGGACCTCAGGAATAAGTCCAACCGGGGCTTTTATGCGCCAGATGGAGAAATTACTAAATGGATTATAGAGGGAGTGCAGGCGGGAGACATCACGCCTTACAAAGATGAAGGCTTCGAGCAGCCCATGACCCAAACAGAGTTCATGGAACAGCTAAAGCTACCCGAAGAAGATACCTGGACTTCGGAAGAAAAGGAAGAAGGCTTTGCCGATGATAGTGGTGATTGGGGAAAGCACAGCGTTGCGAAGCATGACGACGCCAAGCATGCGGAACACTTTCTTCCCAGAGAGGTATCTATGCTAGAATTGGTCGTGAATTACTTCTTTGACAAGAAGCGATGCGAGATCGTCGAAATGGACATACAATCCATCAAGCTAATCATCCCAGCAGACAAATTCCCTACTGGGCTCCGCAGAGACGTGGCCATCTTCAGATACAAGGACCTGTATGACTACTTTAGCAGCATCCCAGGGAAGGCGATCTGGAAGCATCCTACTAACAATCGCTTGGACCTGAGTATTCCCGAAGCATTTGCCTTTGGGGGATTCACCACCACGATTATCAAAGTAGAGAACCCAGATAATCACAGCCTGGAGGATATTTACGGAAGCCCTAAAGAAGCCATAAAAGCTGCAAGGAGGATAGAAGAAAAGTTTAAAGACGATGCGAGTTTCCTCTGGGAGCCCTAGTGTAGTCCTACGCAAGCTCAGAATAACTTTAAGACGCTAGCCCTTGCGTCTTTTTTTGTTTCTATACTTTCCTCCCGACCTCAGTATTTTCTGTGCACATTCAGAACTATTCATGCAACCCAGATAGCCTTACTCTACAGTCACAGACTTAGCTAAGTTTCTAGGTCGATCCACATTATGGCCTAACGCTACAGCCATATGATAAGCCAGTAACTGCAATGGGACTACAGATAAAAGCGGTGTAAAAGCTTCGTGTGTCCTTGGCACTTCTATAGTGTGATCGGCTAGGGAAGTGGCTGCCTGATCGCCAGGATTAATAATCGCTATAATCTTACCCCCCCGGGCTTTGATCTCTTCCATGTTGGAAATTATTTTTTGATAAGACTGATCTTGTGTAGCAATGAAGACGACGGGCATGGCTTCGTCGACCAAGGCAATCGGGCCGTGTTTCATTTCTGCCGCCGGATATCCCTCTGCATGGAGGTAAGAAAGCTCTTTGAGCTTAAGCGCCCCCTCTAGTGCTACTGGAAAGTTATACCCTCGGCCTAAGTAGAGGAAGTTGGTAGCTTGCTGGTAAGCGTGCGCAATGCGTGCTGTCAGAGTATTTCTTTGTAGCACATCTTCTATCTGTCCAGGAATGTGAGCGAGTGCTTGTAATAGCGCGTGAAACGCCTCCTGCGAGATAGTCTCCTGTTGGTGCGCTAATGCTAGTGCTAGCATAGCCAGTACCATAAGCTGCGTAGTGAAGGCCTTAGTGCTTGCCACCCCTATTTCTGGACCAGCGTGGGTATATATACCGGCGTGTGCTGCGCGGGCAATGGACGAAGCCACTACATTACAGACGCCTAGTACGGTGGCACCCCGCTCCTTAGCGAGAGTGATAGCGGCCAGCGTGTCTGCGGTTTCACCAGACTGCGAAATGGCTATGACAATATCATTGGCATGGATTACGGGATTCCTATATCGAAACTCTGAAGCATACTCTACCTCTACCGGAATTCTGCAAAGGGTTTCTATCAAATACTCTGCGACCAAGCCTGCGTGCCATGATGTACCGCAGGCTACAAGTGTAATTTTGGGAGCGCTGGCAAGGGCCGGCATGTATTTATCGAGTCCCCCAAATACTAGCTGCTTGTGCTGTAGGTCTAGGCGGCCTCGCATACAGTTACGTATGGCCTGGGGCTGTTCAAATATCTCTTTGAGCATAAAGTGGGCATACCGTCCTTTCTCTATTGTCTCCAGCTCCATATCTAGCTTCTGTATATAGGGCGTCAGCGGTACATCATTCTCGCTCTTCAAGGTGAGCTTTAGACCATGGATAACGGCCATTTCGTTATCTTCCATATAGATAACTTGGTCAGTATGGGCTGCGATGGGCGTGGCGTCAGAGGCGATGAAGAACTCGCTCTCCCCTACCCCAATGACCATAGGACTCTCTCTCCTGACGGCAACGAGGGTTTCGGGAAAATCCTCTGAGATTACCACCAGTGCATAAGCGCCTACTACCTTACTGAGGGCAAGCTTGACTGCTTCGGCGAGCGTACACGCATGTTCCTGCTGCACATCTTCGATGAAGTAAGCCAAGACCTCCGTGTCTGTCTCGGTGCTGAAAGTATATCCTTTTTCTATGAGGCCTCGCTTGAGCGCATCGTGATTCTCTACAATGCCATTATGGACTACAGCCAGCCTACCCGAAGCGGATAGATGGGGATGCGCGTTGGTGTTAGTAGGTGCCCCATGTGTAGCCCAGCGAGTGTGCCCAATGCCTATGTGCCCGCCAACATCTTTATTCGCTACAGTGTGCTCCAAGTCCGCCACACGACCTGCTTGCTTGTGCACCTTGATAGAACTGTCCATCAGAGCGACTCCAGCGCTGTCATAGCCCCGGTATTCTAGTCGCTTGAGGCCTTGTAGCAGGATGGGATAACTTTTTTGGCGTCCTATATACGCAACTATTCCACACATCGTTGTATTGTTGTAAGTGAAGGATTAAAAGTGGCTTCCTGGGAAACGGCTCAATATAGTATGTACCACGAAAAGCGCCCTGAGTCAGTAGCTTATTCCGTGTGGTGCAGCCTTCAAGAAGACAAAGTACGAGATCAACGTCCGGCTAGTGCTCACTTTTTAGCAATATATTTGTCATATTGTTGTACTCAAGTACTTGTGTAGCATATGGGCATACTACAAATATTCGTACTAATCATATTAGTGCTTGTGCTAGGCATTTTGCTGGGGCGCATAGCCTCTAAGCTATTTTACACGCACGAAGCCCAGCAATCTGAGCAGCGCGCCCGGGCTATTATCAAGGATGCCAAAGCAGCGGCGGCTAAGATAAAGCGAGATAAGCTCACAGAGGCGAAAGAAAAGTTCCACCGCCTCAAAG
>JBCBHC010000072.1:0-3698 GCA_038526075.1 Bacteroidota bacterium
GTGATACCATTAAAGTATCACTTACTTCCCTGCTAGTAACTTCTAGCACTTCTGCGAGCTCTTCGGGGGTAGGCTCACGTTCATACTTTTGCTCTAGCTGGGATGAAGTTCTGGATATCCTATTTAGCGAACCTACTCGATTTAGGGGAAGCCGTACTATCCTAGACTGCTCTGCTAGAGCCTGCATAATGCTTTGTCTAATCCACCAAACAGCAAAGGAGATGAACTTGAATCCTCTAGTAGGGTCAAACCGCTTGGCAGCTTTTATAAGCCCTAGGTTGCCTTCATTGATCAAGTCGCCTAACGATAATCCTTGATTCTGGTATTGCTTAGATACAGAGACCACAAATCGTAGGTTGGCTTTGGTGAGCTTCTCTAACGCTAGTTTGTCTCCTTCTCTAACGCGCTTAGCTAGCACTACTTCTTCGTCTGGGGTGAGCAGGTCTACTCTCCCTATCTCTTGTAAGTATTTGTCAAGGGACTGACTCTCACGATTGGTAATTTGCTTGCTGATCTTGAGCTGCCTCATGGTTTTGCGGTTCAGGGTTATAGTACTTTGTCTTCAATGAGCTTGGCTTCCTCTAACTTACTCCGCTTCCTCTGGCTTGGGTAAGAGTGCTTTCTTCGATAACCTGAATTTCCCGGTCTTAGGATCTATATCAACTAACTTTACTTGTATCGATTCACCTTCCTTTAGCTCTTCCTCGATATTTTTGATGCGTTCCCATTTTACCTCAGAGATGTGGAGTAGCCCATCTTTTCCGGGCATAAATTCTACGAAGGCACCAAATTCTTTGACGACCTTTATTTTCCCAATATATACCTCGCCTACTACAGGCTCTGCTACAATGTCCCTGACGCGCTTTTCTGCTTGCACAACAGATGCTTGGTCTGGAGCAAAGAACCGTACTATGCCTTTCCCGCCCTCTTCGTCGATGGTGATGGTCACTCCTGTACTACGCTGAATTTCCTGGACTACTTTCCCACTGGGACCGATGACTGCCCCTATCATATCCCGTGAAATAGTCATCATCGCTACTCTAGGAACATGTGCTTTATAGTCTGGCCTGGGCCTCGCTAATGCTCCGTTCATTGCTGATAGAATATGAAGCCGTCCTTCCTTTGACTGCTCTAGCGCTTCCTCTAAAACTTGGTAAGAGAGTCCCGATACTTTAATATCCATCTGACAAGCGGTGATCCCTGCTTTTGTCCCCGCTACTTTGAAGTCCATATCACCCAAGTGGTCTTCGTCCCCCAGGATATCTGATAGTATGGCATAGCTACCTGTTTGGGGATCTGCTATGAGCCCCATTGCTATTCCTGATACGGGGGCTTTGATAGGTAGCCCTGCATCCATTAATGCTAGGGAACCAGCGCACACGGTGGCCATGGATGAAGAACCGTTGGACTCCAATATATCAGATACGACACGTACGGTATAAGGATTTTTGTCTTCTGACGGCAGTACTTTCTTCAGCGCCCGCATAGCCAAGTTGCCGTGTCCTATTTCCCGCCTAGAAGGGCCTCGATTAGGCTTTACTTCCCCTGTAGAGAAGGCAGGAAAGTTGTAATGCAATATAAATTTGTTGTATCCGCTAAACATAGCCCTGTCTATAATCTGCTCGTCGAGCTTACTCCCCAATGTGACGGTAGTCAAGGACTGTGTTTCGCCTCGGGTAAAGAGTGCAGAGCCATGCGCTGCGGGTAAGTAATTTACTTCTGACCATATGGGGCGTATTTCGCTCAACTTTCTGCCATCTAGCCGAACTTTTTCATTCAGCGCAAGATCACGGATGGCTTGTCTTTCAACTTCATCCGCATACTGTTCTACTAGGACCAGATCTGGCGCAGCAGCATCTTCCTCAAGTCCCGATAGGTAAGCCTTCTTGACTTCTTGGAATGCTTCTTTCCGACTTTGCTTATGATTGATCCCCTCTTTGGCTACAGCGTATAGCTTGTCATAGAGCGCAATGTGGACTTCTCTCTTGAGAGTAGAATCTTCTTGTACTGGCTGCAATGGGAAGTTCCTGGGGGGAGTGTCTATGGCCTGGGCCATTTCACGCTGTGCCTTACAATGGTCCTTGATCACGGTATGCGCAAACTTCATGGCGGCAATCATATCCTCCTCCTGCACCTCGTCCATTTCCCCTTCTACCATGAGTATGTTGCTTTCGGTAGCCCCCACGATCATGTTTATATCGGCTTGTTCCAGCGCTGTAGGTGTAGGGTTGATGCAAAGTTCTCCATTGATACGAGCAACGCGCACTTCGGATATAGGTCCTTCGAAGGGAATACCAGATATCGATAGCGCTGCAGAGGCTGCCAAAGCTGCCAAGGCATCGGGCAGTACATCCTCGTCTATGGATATCAGGAGTATGTTGACTTGTATCTCGGCGTTTAGGCCTTTGGGAAAGAGGGGCCGGATCGCTCTATCGACCAAGCGCGAAATCAGTATTTCGTGGTCTCCTAGTCTACCTTCTCTACGCAGAAATCCCCCAGGAATCTTCCCTGCGGCTGCAAATTTCTCTTGATAGTCTACGTACAAGGGCAGGAAGTCTAGGACCTCGCTTGTTTCTTTAGCGACTACGGTAGCTAGGAGCATGGTATTACCTAGCTGCACGGTCACGGACCCATGAGCTTGCCTGGCCACTTTACCAGTTTCGACAGTGATGACTCTGTTTTGGGGTAAGGGTATAGTCTGAAATATTGGTCGCATTGGTTTCTTCGTATGTATCTCTGGCAGTAATACTGCGCAGTAAGTGAGTGAAAGTAATTTGATTGAAATAAAAAAGGGTCTGTAGCTATCCGGGTGCTTGGCTAGGGCGCTGCCGCTCTGGCACACGACCACCTCTCCTTTACAGAGAGAGCTCAGGCATTAAATGCACTGTGTTCGCACTACTATGTGTTAGAACTATGGAACTGCTGAGCATTCACAAAAGCCCATACACTATCTGTATACCAACAGCTGTGTAGGCGCGCCTGTTCGTACAGTTACTTTCTCAAGCCAAGACTAGTCACTATAGTTCTATACCGCTCTATGTCCTCACGCTGCAAATAGGCCAACAAGCCTTTGCGCTTACCGATAAGTCTACTCAATCCCACTTTGGAAGCACTATCCCCTCTGTGCACTTTCAGATGCTGCGTCAAGTGGTTAATTCTGTGTGTAAAGATCCCGATTTGCGATTCCGGTGCCCCTGAGTCTCGCGCTGACTTTTTGGGACTGAGCTTCGCGCATATTGCGGCTGTCTGTGTCTTGCCTAACTTCATTGTGTTTGTGCGGTAATATTTCTACAAATTCCGGCAAATCTAGACATAAAACCATACACAAGCAACCGACAAATAAAGGCACTTTTCGTCCCCCTGAATGCGCACCGTTGAAAGGTCAAATAGCGTCTCCGCTATCATTCTCTCGCTTCTTTTGCATCCGTCTCCATACGCCTACCAAGCTGTCTGGCACAGACAGCGGTGCGTCTTTCTGTGCTCTGCTCAGCAAGAATAATCCTAGGGGTAGCAACATGAAATTGGCAGCCCAGGCTCCCACCCAGGGGCTAATGGCGCCCAGCTTTGCCCAGCGTATGCCAGCCATGTCTATCAGATAGTATGATACCACAAGTAGCGTAGCTAACATGATGGGAAGGCCTATATTCCCTTTCCTTACCGTAACTCCCAGAGAAGCGCTACATGTAGCGCTTCTCTGG
>JBCBHC010000073.1:0-3683 GCA_038526075.1 Bacteroidota bacterium
CAACACTAAATAATAAACACGGGGAGCTATGCTTCCTTTGATACCCCTTTTTTACTGTTGTATAGTCCAGGATAATGTCAGATGTGGTCGTACATGGCACGACTGCTGCGCAGTGGCTCACTTGTACGTGAGTCGCGCAAACTTACTAAAAAACCCAGCAAGATAATTGTGACTGTTGGCCCGTTATTATTTCAGTGGTCGCGTAGTAAGCGTGTGTAAACCAATTGACCGCATTGCCCTTGGCACAGGTGTCAAATATTTGCGCTACAGGGTAGTGTGCCTTTGGTGTAGCACATATTCGGAAAATTGTTGTGGTGTTGATAGGCAGCGCTGGGTTATTTATCCTCGTTCTATTAAGTTTGGGCCTATGAAATTAATGCAACCATAAACTTACATGTACACAAAAATTTGTTCTCGATTCATCGTCCTGCTTACAGCATTCTCTACGGGCGCGTGCGCAGGGTGCACATTGGCCATAGAAGACGCTACCTCCTGGGGGATACAGTGGGAAACAGCAACGGCAGATAGTAGGTTAATTACCTCCATTTTTAAGAAGGAGTGCAAGGTGTTCCCGGTACCTGAGGCGAACATGGCGTACGTGCTGACGTCTGCTAGGGCCCTTTACCGGATAAAAGAAAAATCCATAGGCATACTCGAGGTAGAGGAAGTAACGGGAGGAGTCAGCTTTACACATGCCTTTGCCATAGGTAAAACTCTGTATGTAGCCTCAGCAGATGGAGGAGCCTTAAGCATTGGCCCACTTGACAAGGCCTCAAATCTGAAAAAGCTGTGGCTCAATAGCAGCAGTCTCCGCTCGGCGTCTTCGATCCAGTGGTACAACTACGCGATAGAAACCTGTGGCACTATAACGATAGGCGGTGCTAAAAGAGCGCTTATTGTGATGAAGCATCACAGCAATGGACGACGAGGCCTATTGTATTCTCCCGAGCGGGAGCTAGAACCGCTGGCATTGCCAATCCCAATATACAAGGCGAAAATAGATGGAATACTCAGCACTCCGCAGGCAATACTCATCGGTGTACATAACAAAGTGCATGCTGCGATTGTGCCATACTCGGTACCTGAAGGTTTATTAAGAGACGTTAAGGCCAGTGGAATTGCAATAGGCGCAAAAATAACGATAAAGGATGCGTTGCCTAAGACCCTGTTTGGGCTAACCGCGCAAGACCTGCCAAACGAGAAAAAAAATATCATAGCAGTTCGGCCCATGAATGGCGCACCTAAATTCTACTATCTGACTCCGCAGAAAACCGTAGAAGAAGCAACAGGCCTTCCTGAAGGGTCTGACAGAATAGACAAAGCACTGGTACTTCCTCTTGAGAAAAGTGTTTATGTGATAGGCAAGACGGGTAAGCAATCCTCACTATGTTATCACGGCGTGCTCAAAAGGCTTTCAACCAAGCATTAGAAGACTACGCAAAAGCACAGCATAACAGAATTTTGTCCACGACAAGCCAAAAAATTGCTCCCATGATGATCTTGAAAAGTAAGTACTTTTTATTCAAATATCTGAACAGCAACTCCCCTACGGGCCATGAAGTAGCCGGCCAAAAGCTATGGCTGGATTATTTGCGTCCCTACGTGGAGACTACGCTAACGGATACCTATGGAACTGCCGTAGGGGTCATCAATCCCGAAGCGGACTACAAAGTAGTCGTCGAAGCGCACGCTGATGAAATTTCATGGTTCGTGAGCTACATCACACCAGAGGGCTACATCTATGTAACACGCAATGGTGGCTCTGACTACCAGATTGCTCCCTCCCACCGCGCGAAGATCCACACAGACCAGGGAATGGTACCTGCTATCTTCGGCTGGCCAGCCATTCATGTGCGAGAAGACCGCGAGAAGGCCGTAAAGCTGAACAAAGAAAAGGCCATTCTGGACTGCGGATGCGAATCCGCAGACGAAGTGGCCAACCTAGGCATCCACGTAGGCTGTATTGTCACCTTCGATGCGGAGCTGATGTCCCTCAACAAACGCTTTTTCACAGGGCGTGCACTAGACAACCGCATCGGCGGCTTTATAATTGCGGAGGTAGCCAGAAGGCTACATGAGTCCAAGAAAAAGCTTCCCTTCGGGCTGTACATAGTCAATGCCGTGCAAGAAGAAGTAGGTCACCGCGGCGCTGAGATGATCGCGGCGCGTATACGCCCAGATCTAGCCATCGTCACAGACGTTACCCACGACACGCAGTCGCCTTTGTATAACAAAGTCAAGCAAGGGGACGTAGCCTGCGGCAAGGGCCCCGTGCTGACGCATGCTCCCTCTGTGCAGCAAAATGTATTGCGCATGCTGGTAGAAACAGCCCGCAAGCAGAACATCCCCTTCCAGAGAGACGTTGCCTCACGGTCTACCGGCACAGATACAGATGCCTTTGCCTACGCGCACACGGGCATCCCCTCAGCGCTGATATCACTCCCCCTCAAGTACATGCACACCACCGTAGAGACAGTGCATGAGGAAGACATTGAGCAAGTCATCAGTCTTTTCTACCAATTCCTTCTGCAGCTCACACCACACCACGACTTTAGCTACTTCAAGTAGCGCAGGCGCCAATGAATCAAGTCTACCTACGCATTAGACACTGGCTCAAGCATAACCTCAAAGGGGACCCTGTCATATGGGGCATAGTCTTCTTGCTATCTATATGCAGTATTCTGGCTGTATACAGCGCGGCAAGTTCATTAGCTTACCGACAGATGCAGGGCAACACGGAGTATTACTTGATCAAGCACTCCTCGCTCATACTGCTGAGCTTAGTAGCGATGTGGATGGCGCACCAGATTGACTACCGCTATTACGCAGGATTATCCAAGTTAGCACTCTGGGCTTCCGCGCCGTTACTACTCCTAACGTGGTGCCATGGCCTTACGCTCAACGAAGCTTCCCGCTGGTTGAATATTCCTATTGTGAACAAGGCCTTTCAGCCCTCAGACCTGGCGCAGCTAGCGCTTATTGCTAGTCTGGCGAATATGCTCGCCAAGTACCAGGATAATATTGAGGATATAAAAGAAGCATTACTCCCTATGCTTGCTTGGTGCGGCGTGACCAGTGGCCTCATTGCCTTGAGTAATTTTTCGTGCGCGCTGTTACTACTGCTCACCTGTATGCTGCTCATGTACATAGGCCGTGTTCCGTTCCGGTACTTGGGCGTACTCGCTTTGATGGGCTTGTTTATTGGCAATATCGCCATCAGTGTAGGGCAGCGGGGCGAAACAGCCCGCAAGCGCCTGCAGCGTTTTACGCAGGAGGAACTTCCTTTCCAGACAGAGCAAGCCTACATTGCCATAGCCTCTGGCGGGCTCTATGGTAAGGGGCCAGGTAATAGCCACCAGCGGAACTTCTTACCGCACCCCTACTCTGACTTTATTTACGCAATCCTTGTGGAGGAATATGGCTTTATAGGGGGCATGGTGGTGGTGGCGCTGTACCTAGCGCTACTGTATCGGGGTATACGCAGTGTGGCTTACAGTAATCGCACGTACGGAGGACTGTTGGCTGCGGGGCTTAGCTTCTCGTTGGTAATTCAAGCCATGGTCAATATGGGTGTGGCAGTGGGCTTAGGGCCGGTTACGGGGCTGCCGCTGCCCTTCGTGAGTATGGGCGGCACATCGCTGTTGTTCACGGGCCTGGCGCTAGGCATTATCCTAAGTGTCAGC
>JBCBHC010000074.1:0-3671 GCA_038526075.1 Bacteroidota bacterium
TCCGGTATAGAAACCAAAGTCGAAGAAGCTACTAGCAGGGGCCGCATCGATATGGTAGTACAAATGCCTAAGTACGTCTTCCTCTTTGAGCTCAAGGTAGACCAGACAGCGGATATCGCCCTAGATCAGCTGCATGCGCAGAACTACAAGAAGCGTTACTTGCACGGGGGTAAACAGATTGTCGCTGTAGGCATCAACTTCAGCACGCAATCGCGTGATATCAATGACTGGAAGGCAGGGCTTTATACGTCTGAGGGCGCCGAGATTAGAAGCCTTTCTCAATGACTCCTGGGTGGTCCTTGAGGAGCATACTTGCTATTGCATAAAACATTTCGGTTTCCCCACTTTTATCTACAATCCATTAGATCATGAAAAAGTATATCCTGTGCAATTTTGAGTAGGGTTTCGAGTACTTCAACGGTCTGGCTGGGAGAAACTTTAATGAGTTTGCCCAGCGCATTGACAACGGCCTGACGGACATCAGAATTGTCATCCTCTGCAGCCTTGAGTAGGCCTTCTAGTGTTTTGAAAGCGTGGCTTGAAGTAGCTTGGCCCAGCTCACCCAGCGTGCGGATAGTCGATCATATTCCTAGATATGCCCAGCAGTGAGCGCATGCCGACTTACTATCTGCCAGCTGTATCGGCCGGCTAGCTGTATCGGCGTTTTGGCATGCTGCTGTGCTTATCTAAATGCGAAGCGGAGATAGCTGATTTTGATATCCTGCGCAAGAAATTGTTGCTCATAAGCGGTCTGGATTCCATGATGTTCTGCCAGTAGGGGGGAGGCGTACAAGTCGCGCGTGTAGGTCAAGTTTTTTATACGCTCTGCCTGAAGAACCTGGAGCGTGTACTCAAACAATGCATCATTGTCCGTCTTGAAGTGTACCTGCCCATCAGGCTGCAATAGCTGACGGTATAGGGCCCAAAATCTGGGGCTTGTGAGTCGTCGTTTAGCGTCTCTACTTCGTGGGTGGGGGTCAGGGAAGGGAATATATAGGGTGCTGATCTCTTTGGCTGCAAAGAATGAATCTAACTCCTCTATGCGTGCGCGCAGAAATACTACATTGCTTAGCTTCTCGGTAATGGCCTGCGTGCTTCCTGTCCATAGCCTGGCGCCTTTTATATCTACTCCCACAAAGTTCTTGTTTGAGAACATCTGGGCTAGACCCAGCGTGTAAGCACCCTTACCGCAGGCGAGCTCTACAACCAGATCGGATGTGTTGCCAAAGTATGCCGTATTCCATTGCCCTTTGATGTTGGTGTAGATAGCCTTGCCAGGCTCTATAATGTTGCTACGCTGCGCATTCTCCGCAAATCGTTTTAGTTTTTTTCTCATGCATTAGAGGGATAGCATTGTCCTTAGCAAAGCAGCGTGCAATGCCGGCTATTGCAACTCTTTCCGAGATGCTATGATTCTGGTCGTATATCTCTACGGCTTTCTTACAGATACCCGCCACAGCATTGACCAGAAGTACCTTATCGCCAACTTTGGCTTCGCGGTTAGCTATTTATTCAGGCAATACAGCGAAGGCACAATTCAACTTAGCAGTGCGTATTCATGGCGTGACAGAGCTCGTGAGCGAGCTCTTCGGGCGGGATACTCTTTATTTGGTACCTTTCTAAGTGTAGAATAGGGATACCATCCTTAATAAGTGCGATGGCTGGAGAAGTACGGGGGTAGGGACGTGAAAGCTCCCATAGCTGCTCTACCGCTTCGTCTTCTGAGCCTACCATTGCGGTAACTAGCCGTTCAGGATTCTTGCTGCTCAGCTCCAGGGCCATGGCCATACACTCTCTAGCCGCATTCCCTGCGCAGCCACACTGCGCATCGACAAACGCAAGTATACTGGCGTAACGTTGGATGCATTCATCAACTTGCTGCTTGGTTTGGAGCAGTGTAAAGCCCATGCTGGTAAGAGCTTCATCTAGTATGGGGACTTGTTCTTCTGTGCTTTGCATACTTGGGTAGCTTAGTAAATTTATTGATAATTAGAGCTGTACGTGCCACTCGCAATGCAAGCAAAGCTACGCAAAAATAGCATGCGGTACGCACGTATATATCTGTTGAAGCATATGCCACGTTACAGTAATCCTAGCGTAAGCTTGGCCGACTCGGACATCATGTCGGTGCTATAGGGTGGATCGAAAGTAATCTCTATTTGAACGTCATTGACTTCATCAATCGCCTTAATAGTTGCCTCTGCTTGCCCTGGAATTTGTTCGGCAGCAGGGCAGCTGGGGGAGGTGAGTGTCATGAGTATATGAACGTTGTTTACAGGATAAATGGTGATTTCGTAGATTAATCCTAGTTCATAAATGTTCACTGGAATCTCTGGATCGTGCACCTCTTGCAGTGCTCGTTTGACTTGCTCTCTGAGTAGGCTGTCGTCCATCTTCTTTACTACGGGGGCTTGCTTTTGCATAAGAAAACGAGGTGTTACCTAACTTTTTTGAGTGAGTGCTACGAGCTTGATGTGCTTCACAATACTGGCAAATCCACTAGAGCGCTGTGAGCCAATGAGCTGTGCCATGCCTATCTCTTTCACAAAGTAGAGGTTGGCTTGGATAATGGTTTCTATAGTCTGTCCGGAGAGTATTCGCACTAGTAGCCCAATGAGCCCCTTAGTGATGGCGGTATTACTATCGCCTTCAAAAAATAGCCGGTCGGCATTCCGCTGGCAAGCTATCCAGACTTTAGACATGCATCCTTGCACAGTGTTGTGCTCTGTACGGTACATTTCATTGATTGGAGGGAGAGTTTCACCTACTTCCATAATGTAGGTAATTTGGTCCTCGCGTTCATCTAGTAACTTGAACTCGGCTATGATTTCTTGTTGTATTTCATCAATCGTTCTTATACCTACGTTTTGTATCATATGCGTTGCTGGCTAGTTTTTATTTATCTGTTTGGGCATATTAGGCACTGCAATGCTGGCTTTATTTCTCTGTGTAATCCTCGCTACTGCAGCAGCTAACTTTTCTACCTCTTCCTTTGTGTTATAAGCCGCGAAGGACGCACGGACTACTCCCTCTACACCAAAACGCTGCATCAAAGGCTGTGTACAGCTATGTCCTGTGCGCACAGCAATGCCTTGCGCATCTAATAGCATCCCCACGTCTAAGTGATGCATGCCTGCGACCGTAAATGCTACAATCCCTACCTTAGGATCTGCTTGCCCAATAAATTGAACCTTGCTGATATTTCCTAATAATGCGTAAGCATGCTGCAATAGACTTTGTTCATGTTGCTCTAGCCCTAAGTAGCCGATTTGCTGGATGAAGTGGATCGCCTCTTTAAAGGCAACGATGCTGGCAATGGGAGGAGTCCCTGCTTCAAATTTGTATGGGATTGTGGTATAGGTACTTTTTTGCAGTGTTACCTCTTGGATCATAGATCCTCCTCCCTGATAGGGGGGCATCGCCTCTAGTAGCGCTCTTTTACCGTACAATATTCCAATTCCTGTGGGCCCATACATCTTGTGCGCAGAGCACGCAAAAAAATCGCAGTCTAGGTCTTGTACATCTACGGCAAGGTGAGGGGGTGCTTGGGAGCCGTCAACCACTATCGTGGCGCCTTGGGCATGAGCCTGCGCTGTGATCTCTTTAATCGGATTAATGGTACCGAGCGTGTTGGAAACATGGGCGATGGCCACCAGCTTGGTTCTGGGAGA
>JBCBHC010000075.1:0-3603 GCA_038526075.1 Bacteroidota bacterium
GAGAAGTATGTCAGAATATTTCTCAAACATGCATGCATGTTTGAGAAGTATGTCAGAATATTTCTTGAGAATGTGTTACAGTCTACGCTGCTACAGTACTCGTAGCACTTTGGCTCGCGTCCTAAAAATAATTGCGCTGGAAGCACATCACATTTGGACTCATCTCCTCACACTCTGCCCCTTGGGCGTGGTAGACTGTACCTACTCCAACTACCGGCAACAGCTGGGTTCTGCTACGTGGCTATAGTACCAAGTTGTACGCACACTTTCGCTACTTACGCGCTTTCACCGCCCTTCTTTTAGCGGGACGTTTTCGGCTACCTAACTTTTGGTAGACTTTTTTTGACAATTCCTTAAACCGGTCAGACCTGCGTACAGCGGTGATGCGCTCCCGTGCGTACTTCACAGCGTCTCCATGGTTAACAATAGGAGCAGGATAATTGCCTGGAGGCTGATATTGAGCAAATAGATCTGGTTGCCTATTCAAAGACGTGAGCCACGTAGCAGGCGCATCTTGCAGCTCAGGGATATATTGCCGAACAAAATGCCCTTCTGGGTCATGGTCGCGGAGCTGCTTGGTAGGGTCATACATACGGATAGCGTTAATCCCCGTTACACCACTCTGCATCTGCAGCTGGCTGTAGTGAATGCCCGGCTCGTAGTCGGTGAAAAGCTGGGCTAACAAAGGTCCCGTCTGGCGCCAGTCAAGCCACAAGTCATAGCTCGCAAAGCTTACCACCATGGCCCGCATCCGGAAGTTAAGCCAGCCCCACTTGTGCAAGCTGCGCATACAAGCATCCACTAGGGGATAACCTGTGCGTCCTTCGTACCAAGCCTGTAGATAATCGGGGCGGTGCTGCGCTTCTCGCATTCCCTCAAAGGCGGGGTGCGTGCATTGGTATTCTATGCCCGGCTGATCTTCCAGCTTCTGCATGAAGTGACAGTGCCAATGCAGCCTAGATAAGAAGTTACGGATGCCGCGGCGTAATTGGCTCGCGTCAGCTCCTGCTCCTGCGTCAAGTGCGCGTAATCTATTCCAACTGCTCTGAAATATTTCTCGCACCGAAAGGGTGCCGTAGGTAATGTGTGTCGAGAGCCGAGAACAATACTGAAGCGCAGGCTCGGGCTTGGATAGTGAGGCTGTGTACCGGGCTGCCCGTTCTTGCAAAAAACTGTCTAAGGTCTGCTGCCCTAACTTGCGTCCCCCATGTTGTACTTGGCCTATATTGGCATGCCCAAAAATTGGATCTTCTTTGGTAGGGATCTTGCCTAGTATTATCCCAGATACGGGAATAAGTTGCCGCGGCATGGGTACTATTGGGGCCTGTATGCGCTGCTGGTGTATCTTGGACCACGCGTCTCGGCTAGATAAGCGACGTACTACGCCATTGGTAGGAAATTCATGCCACGCTACTTTTCGTTCTCGGCACCAAGCAGCTACACGCTTATCGCGGCGATAGGTCCAGCCGTTGCCCGTTTCTTCATGGCTGTACAACGTTGTAACCCCATGGGCTGCTTGCAGTGCTGTAAGCACCGAGCAGATCTCCCCTACACGTACTACCAGCGCTTGGCCTAGCTGTACTAAATCTTGCTGTAGTACTTGCAAGCTATCATGTATAAAATGCCAGTGCCTTCGAGAGGTATCTGGCTGCTGCCAGTAGTCGGGCTCTACTACATAAAGTGGGAGCACTTGCTGGCCAGATTGTGCTGCTTCATATAATGGAGCATGATCTGTAACCCTCAAGTCCCGTTTTAGCCACACAACAGCGGTCATGGGTAGGATATCTTTTGACGTTTGCAACGTTCAGAACAGTACAGGACTTGATGCCAAGTACGGGCCCACTTCTTACGCCAGCTGAAAGGCCGCTGACATATAGGACATACTTTTCTAGGTAAATGCAGTTTGCGGTGTGCCATACTATGTTCCCTTGAGTATGGCGGTACCTATATTGCATGACAGGCACTTGCGCGGCGTACAGAAGTTGTTGAACAGTTCTATAAGTGCTTGCGAGTCGAAGGCATTCTCGACCTTAATCCCCACGTCGTCCCAGTAACGAGTAATTTTATTGTGCTCTGCCGGCAGGTGCTGCAGTATAGCCACAGCACGGTCCGTGTAGTCTTGTTCATCTTTAGCCTTCCCATAAGCTACTAGCAGGGGTACTACGGTATTGATAAGGATACTGTTAACGCTAGACTTACCTAAGCCTGAAATGGGGGCCTTAGCCTCCTTGCCCCAGCGGTAGTGCTGCTGCCAGTAGCGCGACTGCACTATGGGTAGTTGCTCAAACAGGCTTTTGGTAGGGGTATTGACAAGTAGCGCAAAGAGGTTGGGGTATTGGTGGATTAGTTGCGCAAACTGCGCTATGCGGATGGTGGGAAAGTTAGCAGGCCGCAGGCGAAAGAACTTCCACTGGGTAGTCGTGAGTGGAGTATCCGAGAGCTGATGTTTGTGGCGTAAGTAGGCGTACTCTTTCTGCAGCGCCAGTAGGTAGTCATCTTGGACTGGCTTCGCAGGCGTCAAAAGGCCAGCATGACCCAATAGCAGCGCTTCCAGTTGTGCCAGGTTATCGGCGTGCTTAGCAAGTATCTTGAGCGGTAGGCGCTGTGCGAGCTCTAGGAAGGGATTGCTATTGACTTTGAATCCAAAGCTGTAGGCCAGCAGTTGATACGCGGTTGCTTCCCAGTCGTTATTGTTGCGGAGGAGTAGCCGATACACAAGATTGTGTTTGTGTGTTAAACGTTGGAACAGCGTTTTGTCTAGCATGGAAGCACGAACAAGCGAGTTGACGTGGAGTAACTGACTAGCGCAAGGAATTGGAATCGGATTTTGTACTAAGCGCTGATACTGCCGATGAAGTGCAGAATCTACGCGGTCTTTGAGTACTAGTGTAGGCAGTACAGTGCCGTCTGGCTGCTGGATGTCTCGATCATGTTCCCACACTACGTGCAAGATCACATTTTCATACGCTATGTCAGCTTGGTGCTGGTGTGCGTACCAGTCCGAAGCCCGCAGATGCATCTCTATATGGCCGTGCCAAGTAACACCAGCAATCACAACCTTTCCATCAAGGAAGTCAGGACCTGCATGTTCATTGCGCATCCCTAGCTGTAGTATATTGAGTGGCATACCCTGAGACGTAACCAGGTCATGCTTGTCGAAGTACTGACGTTTCCAGAGGTAGTACAGAAAATCTTCTTGCATAGGGACCATTTGTTTAGTTATCGTGATGACTCAGGTTGTATAGTTCTTTGGACGAGACTTAGCGTTTGAATACTTTCCTGCATGCTCGAGCCCGCAACCGCTACACATGCATGAGCTGACCAAAAAATTACGGGTTTGCTAGTTAAAAATAGATTTCGTATCTTTAACTAAAAAACATGAATTGTAAAAGATGTAATAACGCTCATACAGTAAAAAATGGGACAGTACGAGGAAAACAAAGGTACCAATGCAAAGCTTGTTCTTATAATTTCGTTTTAGGAGACAAACGCTCAACGATACCTCCAGAAAAGCGAAAAATGGCTTTATACCAATCGTGATTTGTTAATATGAAGGCATTGAACTAGAATTGTGCTGTGAAAAAATACCCAGAGATATCAGTA
>JBCBHC010000076.1:0-3535 GCA_038526075.1 Bacteroidota bacterium
CAACATACCTGCCCGCCGCAACTTCCTCAAGTCCAACGCCGTAGAGACCAAGCATATTCTAGATGAATTTTAAAGAGGTCTTCGGAAGTCCTTATCTTAGAAGACCTCTTTAAAATTCAGACCATGGGATTTAGGGGAGAGGCGTTAGCCTCCATTGCTGCTGTAGCACAGCTAGAAATGGAAACGTGTGTCAAGGAGGGAGCGCTAGGGACCCGGCTGGTGATAGAAGGCTCAGAAGTGAAAAGCCAAACGCCGGTGTCTACCCCCAAGGGCACTAAAATCAGTGTCAAGAACCTTTTCTTCAACATACCTGCCCGCCGCAACTTCCTCAAGTCCAACGCCGTAGAGACCAAGCATATTCTAGATGAATTCCAGCGTATTGCCCTAGCCCATCCTGAGATTGCCTTTTCACTCTATCAAAATGACTTAGAGACCTACCAGCTTGCTGGGAGCAAGCTAAGCCACCGCATCATCCACCTGCTGGGGGATGCGTACAAAAAGCAGTTGATCCCTTGCGAAGAAGCGACAGACTTGGTGAAGATTCGAGGGTATGTTGGCAAGCCTGCGCACGCCAAGAAGACGCGCGGGGAACAGTTTTTTTTCGTCAATCAACGCTTTATCAAAAGTGCTTACCTACACCATGCTGTCAAGCGTGCCTTTGAGGGACTACTCCCTCAGGACGTCTTCCCGTTCTACGTACTCTTCATAGACATCGCGCCAGAACACATCGACGTCAATGTGCATCCGACCAAAACCGAGATCAAGTTCGAGGACGAGCGTATGATATACTCCATCCTCACGGCTGCGACTAAGCAAGCCCTGGCTACACACTACGTAGCCCCTTCCATTGACTTTGAACAGAATATCAACTTCAACCCATTTGCTACACCTGCTGCCGTTTCCCCCATCGCTCCCGGCACAAGTATTCCCTTATTGTCAAAGGCTGGGCACGCTGACAAAACCACTCCCGAAATACCCAAGATCTCGGAGAGAAGCTATGCGCACTTTAAATCATCCAGTAACCTACAGCCTGGGGGTAGCAAGGACTGGGGTAAGTTAGCGGAGCATATAGAGAGGCCAGCTAACCTCCCCGCTCCAACGCACGAAGCCGCTGAAAGCTCAGCAGGAGATACTGCGCCGTTGAAGTCTTCGGCGGGAAGTATGCAGAAGGTGCAGTTGCATAAGCGCTACATACTAGCGCAGGTAAAGTCAGGGATGGTGCTGATAGACCAATGCGCCGCCCACGAACGCATCTTGTATGAACGTTTCCTGCAGCCCTTCCGCAGTCAGAAAACCCAGAGTACACAAGCATTACTCTTTCCGGTACATATATCTCTGAATCCTAGCGACTTGGCCTTGGTACAGGAACACACAGAAGCTATTCGACAGCTAGGCTTTGTGCTGGAGACTTTTGGCAAGGATAGCCTTATCGTAACAGGCTGCCCAGTCGAAGTAACTGACCATGATCCCAAGCAGCTTCTGGAAGGGCTCGTAGAGCAGTTTAAGTGGAATCAGACAAAGTTCTCGCTGAATGTACACGAGAACTTAACACGCTCACTAGCCAAGCGTGCTTGTATGCCCGCAACAAAGCAGCTTCGCCAAGAAGAGATTGATATGCTAGTGGATCAGCTCTTTGCCTGCGAAAATCCTAACTACACCTCCGACGGCCGCAAAACCTTTGTGATTATGACGCTGGCAGATATCGAGGAAGTCTTCCTGGCTTAGTGCTTGTTTTCAGACTCACTCTAGCAGCTGCCCAGCGTACAACAGCATGCGGATGCCATGGCGTTTGCTCCACAACAACTCCCTCCTATACAACGAAAAAGTGGCTGAAAGCCGGGGTGAGAAAATTACAAACAAGGTGCTGCGCAGCTACCCAAGTTTGAGCTTGGAGAGCATTATCCTATGAGCAGCTTTGACCTCCTCCTCCGTGATCTTGCATATACGCTTGAAGTGCGTGAGAATCCTTTGTAGCTGCGCTACTCTCTCGGAGGCAATTTTATCTCTTTGCCTGCTACCAACAAGATGCTGTTCCGCGTGCGCTACCACTCTTAGCAGAGCCGCTATGTGCGTCACGGCAGCCTTTAGCTCAGGAGCCCCTTCCGGTATATCCTTCCCATCTTGAAGCATACATACGTATTTCTCAAAGCTATCAAGATAGTCCTTCGTAGCTTGCAGTAATGTACTGTTCTTCTTCCAGCGCCCATTGATTTGTTGCTGAAATGCTTTGGGGAAGGCGCAGCTGTTGTAGCCAAAGCCCACCTTGCTCGTCCAGTCAAGGTGCTGGGTGACTTCTGCTAATGTCTGAGGTAACGCCTCCCGGTCGCTCACTGATTTAGGACTTGTCTGCGTTGCCACATTGCTTGAAGGCACCGGCCCCTCCGTCACTTTGCTGCCTTGAGACGGATTATTGATTGCTTCGCGTGCTTTTGCAACCGCTGCCTCGTCAACTCCTAAGATGCGTCTCAAATGGCCTAAAACTTTTGTTAGCTGCGCAACTCTCTGAGGATCCACTTTGTCGCTACTGTTGCTAGCAACGAGACCGGCTTTGATGTGCGGCTCCTGCGCTATCTTTTGAAGCAATGCTGTTGTGTGTGCCACAGCACTCCTGAATTCGGCTTTATCGGGCTCCGCCGTAGCTTTATCAGTATCGAGTGTGATCAGGTGTGTTTTGAGTATCTCGAGTTGCTGCTTCACAATGCTTCCTAGTCGTTCGTTGCGTTGCCAGCGTACGTTGATGTTGTCGCTATACGCCCTGGAGAAAGCATACTTGCTGATCAAAAATCCTGCCTTAGCCCAGTCGTCATGTTTAACTAATGTCTCCAGCGTTTGGGGTGGTGGTGATGGAGCAGTATATGTGGGCGCGGAAGGTATAATGTCTTTGGGAGCACGTTGAATTGCTTGCATGTTAGCCTCTAGGCTGATTGGCTGTCCCTGGTCACCATTCTTTCGTGCCTTACCACTTCCTTTCTTACGCTTGCCTAGCCCTTTATTACGGCCTTTTGTATCAGGACCACCTGATACGCCGGGAACCCCTTTTCTAGCCGCTGCTTGACGGATTTCTTGGGGGATCCCTTTATGAGGCCTGCAAGCATAAGCAAGGGCTAATATTCCTCCTACAGAGACTATACGTAATATTTTCTTGTTCATGATGAATATCTTTCAGTGCATGCAGCGCAATGGCGGCATACATATGCAAAGTAAAAATGAGCTGGGCTAGCGTGTAAGCGATGGCGTGGTCCATGCTGCGCGTAGCATAGAGTCAGTCGGCAAGCTGTAGATCTTTTCTGAGCACCTTTTTCGCCTCGGCCACTTCCTTGCTGACGATATCAAATACTCGCTGAACTTTGGTGAGGAATGCTTTGAGCTTGTCAAACCTCATGCTGGACACTCTGTTACTACCTAAATTGGCAATAGTCTTATCTCGTAAGGATGGGTTACTTTCTATCATGTGTACCAGCGCTAATAATTGCTTTACGGCCGGTCTAAACGCAGTACACTTCTTGACTTGCTTGGATAGTCCTTGCTGGGTAGT
>JBCBHC010000077.1:0-3529 GCA_038526075.1 Bacteroidota bacterium
TGTTGTATCGTGCCAAGACGAAAAGTCGCAGCTCAAGAATCTAGACAAGGCACTGAAGGTACTTCGCTCCAGGCTCTACGAGCTTGCCTTGAAGCAGCAACAGGATGCAGTGGGCGCAGAGCGTAAGTCCATGGTCAAGCGTGGCGACCGATCGGATAAAGTCCGGACATACAACTACCCGCAGGGCCGCGTGACCGACCACCGCATTAGCTACACAGTACACAACTTACCTACCGTCATAGACGGCGACATTGGGTCCTTCATAGAAGCGCTGCAGATAGCCGATAACGCTGAGAAGATGCAGGCAGGGAAAGCGGTAGCTGCTGGTTAGAAGCCCCATCATCCCACTCCTAATGCGCATTGCCCTACACAGCAAACACCTTGCACACACTACTGGCGCCCTGGTGAAAGACTTGATCACTACGCTGGTTGAACGGCATACTACGCTGTTGGTTTCTCAGCCCCTGCGTGCTCAGCTCCAAGAGGCGCAAGCTTCGTTGCCGGCTGTGCAAGCCTTTGGGCTAGGCGAGGACTTGTCCAACGTAGACCTGATGGTGAGCGTGGGAGGAGATGGCACGCTGCTGGAAGCCGTCAACTACGTAGGTACTGCAGCCATCCCCATATTAGGGATCAATGCTGGGCGCATGGGTTTCCTAGCTACAGTGGCGCATGAGGATGCCTTGGCAGCGATCGACCTATTCTGGCAGGGCCAGTACAGCATAGACCAACGTGCTCTGTTGCAAATGACGTGTACTGCCCAAGGGAAGTGTATTGCGCCCCCTCAGCATCCATCCACCGACTTTGCCCTAAATGAGGTCGCGCTGTTGAAGCGGGATAGCTCCTCCATGATTGCGATACGGGCTTGTATAGACCGCGAGCTGCACACTACTTACTGGGCAGATGGATTAATGGTCGCTACGCCTACCGGTTCTACTGGTTACTCACTCAGCTGCGGGGGGCCTGTGGTGCTGCCCAGTGCGTGCAGCCTGGTCATTACGCCCATCAATCCTCACAATCTTTCGGTGCGTCCTCTTGTAGTGCCCGATAGCGCAGAGGTATCCTTGTGTGTAGAGAGTAGAAATGAAACCTTCTTGGTGGCATTAGATGGCCGCTCCCGTACTACGGACACCGAAGTGACACTGACGATACGGCAAGCTCCCTTTCAGGCTCATTTGGTCAAGATAGGTACTGGTAATATCTTTGATCTGTTACGCAAAAAGCTCCACTGGGGGCTGGACGTAAGAAACTAGCAGCATACGCTCCGGCAAACCTTGCTTACCACGCTCAACAGCTCAGCCATATGGAAGACGTTCTGAATATTCTACTCTACGTAGGAGTAGCCATCATCTACTGGTGGTTCAAAAGCAGTGACTATGCGTGGAAAGACACAAAGCCGGTCGAAGCAGCAAAGCCGCCGACTGAGGCTACTAACCAGCCTGCTCGTTGGAAGCAACTCGAGCGCACGTACAGTACCCCTAAACCTATACAACCCCTAGAAGTACGCTCCTGTCTCCAACCATCTACCACTGCCTTGGATACTGCAACACCTACGAAGCTATTGGGAGCCCGCAGCGAGCGGATATTAGCTAAATATGGTGGTTGGAAGCAAGGCATAGTGATGAGTGAAATATTGCGCCCCATCTCCTTATCCGGCCCCGTTGCGCGCTGAGGTACATAAACGAGTCACTCACTTCCATCCAATTATTCAATGGCACTGCTGCTTGCTTTTAGTACGCTCATCTTTGGCATTGGCCTGATTATAGTGCTTACCAAGCCACACGCATTGTTTGTGCTGGTAGGCATTGAGCTGATGCTAAGTGCAGCGGGCTTTAACTTTATTGCCTTCAGTCACTCTGATGTGACGCCTGCGCAAGGGCAAACGTTTGTTTTATTCATCATCGCCATGGCTGTGTGCGAGACAGCCGTAGCATTGGCTCTCCTGTGGAAGATATACCAGTACCATGGTACCGTAGCGCTCAACGAACTACAGCAAAAGCATTCTTCTCTGTTTGCTGAAGACCTGCCTCATCAAAGATCTGCAAACGCAACGGATGCACCGAGCGCTAGCACGCACGAAACAGATTATTCCCTTGCATAAAGACTCCTTTAGCTAGATGGCGATTGGACCGCTGTTTAGTGAGCCTTTAGGCTGTTGGCATCAGTAACCCTTACCAGGTATTTGACGGTCTCATGGAAGGTACTAATTTCGGGAACTGCACAAAGAGCTTGCCCGGCGACCTAAGAAGTGGCGCATCGAGCATTAGCTAATCGCCAAGAACAGCCATCAACTATGACTCCCCATCTCAGATGGGTATTAATTCACCAAGCTAACTCAATATGAAGCCACAAGAAGCTATGCATCCCCCAAACAACAAGCATCCCTTTCTGCCAGACGACTTTACCGTTACGAAGTGGGAGGCTATCAAGCCGTACTATGACCAATTACTCGCGCGCGCGCTGTCTTCACTAGCCGATCTAAAGCAGTGGTTTCTAGACCGTAACGAGCTGGAGGTCGCCATTGCTGAAGATGCTGGCTGGCGCTACATTAATATGACGCGCGATACCGCTAATGATACTTACCTAAAGCGCTACGAGTACTATGTTACCGAAATACTCCCCAAAGCGACGCTGCTCGCTCATGAGCTAAACAAGAAGGTGGTCGGCTGTCCCCATACGCAAGCCCTACGCCAAGAAGTAGGCTTTGATATACTGCTACGCTGTATCGACAATAGCATAGCGATATACCGCCCCGAAAACATTCCGTTGCAAACTAAGACTCAGCTTAAAGGCCGAGAGTATGGCCAGCTAGTGGGTGCTATGACCGTAACTGTCGATGGGCAAGAGCTAACTCTACAACAAGCGGGGGTACACTTAGAGTCCCCCGACAGGAACCTCCGCGAGACAGTATACACCCAAATAAATGACCGGAGGCTGCAGGATAAAGACACTCTCAATAGCGTATACACGGAGCTCATACAAGACCGGCACCAGATGGCGCTCAATGCAGGCTTCGATAACTTCAGGGACTATGCCTTTGTGGCCATGAATCGTTTTGACTATACCCCATCAGACTGCTTTGCTTTTCATGAAGCCGTGGCCCAGGAAGTAGTTCCCTTGCTCGACACACTTGCCCAGGAGCGCCAGTGCATGCTTGGCATATCATCACTCAAGCCCTGGGATATGCAAGTAGATCCCACAGGGAAGCCGCCCCTCAAGCCCTTCGACAATGCAGAGGAGCTTCTACAAAAAGCCATTATCGTGTTCGACCGCCTTGATCCATTCTTTGGTGACTGCTTAAAGAAGATGGAGCAGATGGGGCACTTTGACCTAGAGTCTAGAAAAAGGAAAGCACCTGGAGGCTACAACTACCCACTCGACAAAACTGGCGTTCCCTTCATCTTCATGAATGCTACTTCTACGCTGCGGGACATGGGAACTATGCTGCACGAAGGGGGCCATGCTGTGCATGCCTTTTTGACCCAGGATTTACTCCTGCATGCTTTCAAGCAAGTTCCTTCTGAGCTGGCCG
>JBCBHC010000078.1:0-3464 GCA_038526075.1 Bacteroidota bacterium
GAGACTATCCGTCACTACATGCACCTGGCGGTAGTTTTTACTTTTTAGCTCTGATATCTTGCTTGGTTGCGCTGCTGCGCGCAAGCTGTGAAAACAAGGGACTATCCCTACGAGGCTGAGGAGTGCCGTCAGCTGTTCTCGATCCTGCGTGGACCAGCGCAACCAAGCAAGATATCAGAGCTAAAAAGTAAAAACTACCGCCAGGTGCATGTAGTGACGGATAGTCTCTCTCACTGTGACTTCTTATACTTTATGAAAGGTACCAAGCATCCTGTATTAACTACTGGAGATCAAAGCACAGGAGAAGCCATATCGCTCAGAAAAGTATTTATCTATGATCTGCCTTACGCGCACAAAACCACAGTAGGACAGCAGCTAATGAAACTCCACGAGCAGATGCACGCACTGATACTCGATAGAGAAGCAATGCACTTGCAAGATCTTTGCGACATGGTGGATGGAGGGCAAGCCGTAATGAACGAATCCTTGACTGCTAAGCAGATTAAAGGCGTTGCCAACCGCATCATGTTGGCGCTGCAGACTCCTAACCTAGCGCATGAGCTCGCTGACGCGTTTGATGAGATTCCCTCGTTGACTGATAGGCTAGAGAAAGAGATAATATGGCTAGTGGAGTAATTCTTAGAGCGTTGTTAGGTTGGTAACGGTATGAGAGAAGAGACGTGCCTGGGGGTAATCCATATGGTAAGGAACAACCGCAAGCATTGCGGTGCTATACGCTCCACAACCGGGAAAATGATCGTGTGCTCTGTATACTGCACAGGAATCTCTAACTGCAAGAGATACTTTGCAATCCACAGGCATGTGCTAATCAGCAGCCCCCACTTAAGCATTCCTAGCATACTCCCCGCTAGCTTATCAATGCTGCCTAGCAAGGTAGGCTTTATCAGACGCTTGAGTAATCTCCCCAGCAGATCAATCCCAATCACTGTGAAGAAGAAGATAAATATAGAAATGATGTAGGGCAGGATTTTGCTCCAATCTGCACTCCACTGTACGCAAACAGCAACAATAGGATCTAGTAATTTGACGCTGATAAGACCGGCCAGCGCAAAGGAAGCAACCGAGAACAACTCTAGTAGAAAGCCCCGGCTGTAGCCTTTAATGCCACTCCATAATAGAATCGTTGCTAATCCGATGTCAATTAAGCGAAGGTTCACCGTCGTATTGGTTCTTTGCGCAGAATCTTCCAGTAGCGAATATATACATTCTGCGATATTTCTTCTACCTGCTAAGCTAGAGACTCACCCAATGCCTCAGTTTCACTAACTAGCGCATCCGTATAGCCTTAATAGGCTTGTAGCGTGTAATAAGCGTAATGGTTATCAAGAGTACAGCAATGATTACTACTAATACCAATACATTGAGCTCCAAAATTAAGCGCCAGTCCCAAGCAATGGGTACATAGCTCATATAGTAATAAGTAGGGTCAAGCGTTAAGCATCCAAGATAGTGCTGTAACGCACACCCCCCTAGGCCAACACCGTTGCCCCACAGCATACCTTGCATCACCATGTATAAGTTACCAATCAACATAATCTGCATCTGTTGACTATTCGACGCACCTAGCGTGCGTAGCGTGCCAAGCATGGCAGTCCGTTCCATCATCTGGATAAGTATTACAGAAGCTAGGTTGGTACATACCACTAGCAATATCAGTACCATGAACACTAACGCATTCTTACGAATAATAATCAACCAGTCCATGATAGCTACATACTCCCTATCTACCGCTCTAATGCCCCAGTCATTGTCCAGCCATGCAGGTAGCTGTTTGGCCATAGTACGTACTTGCTGCCAGTGCTGCAAAAAAATCTCGTAGCCTCCCACTAAGTGCGCAGGCCAGCCATTAAGGCGCTGTATGAGTCGTAGATCACACAACGCTAACTGCTCGTCAATAACAGGGATATAGGTAGTATATAAGCCTACTACTTGTAATTGTTTGTACTGTGACGGATTCTGTAGTGCGCAAGTCCAGATGCTATCCCCCACCTTTACGCGCAGTCTCTTGGCCGTAGTAGTACTCAGGATCACCTCGCAACTATACTTGGACTTGCTTAAGTCAATGAGCCGGCCCGCTACTAAATACGGCTGGAGGTTACAGTGCGCAGCTGTAGGATCCAGTCCCTTACAGACAATACCTTCCACATCCTCAGCAGCTTTGAATAAGGCTGCTTTGTGGGCGTACGCTTTTACGGCTCGTATAGCTGGGAGTACTTCGGATAGGTGAGGTAATTTTCGACTGTCTAGGGGGGGAGCGTCATACTTAGCTCCCAGAAAGTAAGACATAAGGTATATGTGCCCCCCGAAACCCGTCAGCTTTTGCTCTATACTATGTTGAAACCCTTTTAAGGTGAGGAGAGCCACCAGGCTCGTAGCTACTCCTAGGGCGACACTGATTATTCCGATTCTGTGTACTGTAACGGTAAGGGCCCCTTTATGGGCTCTTCGTAAGCGACATGCAATAAAGGAGGGAGTATGCATAGCACAATAACGATTGCTGAAGCATAGATGTATTACTGACCATGGCCACAGGCGAATAGCACTGATGTCAAGGACTTAATGCTTCAGTAGTCCCCAAACTACAGCTTACCACTCTTGATCTCAGAAAGTGCGCTGTCTAGGGTGTGTTCCCAGCGCATTTACCTTGTTTGTAGGGCTTTAGCATTCCGCTTAGCGCACTTCACCAATGCACAAGGCAATAATGTGTGTACAGTAGCGTTATTGGGGAAGAGATGAACATGATACACCCACACTTTTGATAGAGCTTGAGTTAGCATCACTGAGCTGTAGAGATGCAGATGTTCTCTTGGGTAGTCTCCACCCCGTACTGCGCTTTAGTAATTTTTTATCCATACGCTTATTTATGCTCTGCAATTGCTGATATATTGTGGCAGCATCTACGCTAATAGATAACTGTAAATACTGGTTAGTAATCCAGGTTCCTTCCATCATTTTTAGGGCCTGCACAAATCCATGTGGATACGTAATGTCAGTAAGTCCCCAGTTATGACGCATGTCCAAGTTGATTCCCACAGCAAAGGCGTATTGTACGCCACCCACTATGCTCCACGCTATCGGATTAAAGTCACGTTCTTCTAAAAAGAAGCTATTTATGGGCCTAGCACGCCACATAAACTCTACCTGTGGACCCAAGCAGAATCGGAAGCCGTATGAGGTGCCGTGCAGGTTATATACGAACAGTAGTGGAATGTTGAAATAGCTCAGCTTAAGGCCATACCCCTTATAGACGAAACCTACATTACTGAATACCAGCTCTGTGCAAAGGCTAAGCTGCGATACTACTCTAGCCAAGTATTCGGAGCCTAACCTTGCTGGTAGTCTATAGGTTACATAAGCCCCTCCGTGAGGAGCGGTCCTGAGTACGTCGAAGAGGCCAATATCTGCAGGGGGTCTAGGTATTTTTATTTTATCTAAGCCATAGA
>JBCBHC010000079.1:0-3413 GCA_038526075.1 Bacteroidota bacterium
TCAAGTTCAAGGCCTGAAGGCTTTCTCGTCTGAAGACGAGGGTTTTTACCATTTAGAGGACTATAAAGATTACGTAGATGAGACGGGCAGGGTACCTGTGTTTTTTGCCGTCCGGATACAGGCTCCTTTTGCTGTTCAGATTCTAGTCAACGCAGGTGCTGACCTAAGCATACTCAATAAGACGTCTATGAGTACACGGAAGTTCTCTCCGCTACAAGAAGCAGCCTCCAGCGCAGGGTTCTACAAGGGGAAGCATTTCCAGCGCAGTTTTGAGATCATGGATATTCTCCTGGAGGGAGGAGCAGACCCTACACAAAAAGACAATCGTGGTAGTACTGCACTGGCAATAGTTCAGAGCCAGATAAGTAACAGTGGCCAGAAAAAGGTCATCGAGCGGCTCGAAGAGGCTGAAGCAGTCTGGAAGAAAAAGCATAGCTCCTAGACCACGACGGCAGCCCACACATAGTCCCCCCCCAACCACACCATGCTCACTGTCAATGAACTTACCTACTATGTAGGCAGCAGGCCATTGTATGCCAATGCTGCGCTGCATATCAAGCCCAAGGACAAGATCGGATTAGTAGGCCTTAACGGCACTGGCAAGTCTACACTGCTCAAGCTAATAATAGGCGATCTCACGCCGGATAGCGGTAAGATAAAGCGGAGCAAAGACTGCACTTTGGGCTTCCTGAACCAAGACTTGCTCTCTTACCAAAGCCAAAGCAGTATCCGTAATGTGGCGATGCAGGCCTTTGCTGAAGCGGTAGTGGTGCAGCAGGAAATAGACGCTGTGCTGCACCAGATGGAGACGGACTACGAGGATAGCCTGGTAGATCGGTTAGCTGCCCTGCAGGAAACCTTTGAGCAGCTAGATGGCTATGCGTTGCAGGCACAGACAGACGCTATGCTGGAGGGGATGGGCTTTGCTACGCAAGACTTGGAGCAGCCTTTAAATGAATTTTCAGGGGGATGGCGTATGCGCGTGATGCTTGCCAAGCTCCTGCTACAGAAGCCTTCCTTACTTTTACTGGATGAGCCTACCAACCATCTAGACATTGAAGCCATACAGTGGGTAGAAAACTACCTCAAGAGCTATGACAGCGCCTATATCGTTGTCTCACACGACCGCAGCTTCCTAGACCAGGTGGTGACCAAGACGGTAGAGGTAGACCAGCAGCAGCTACATGTGTATATGGGCAACTACACCTTCTACGAAGCGGAGAAGGCAGCGCGCGCTGCGTTACAACAAAATGCCTATGCCAACCAGCAGAAAAAGATCAAGCAGACGACGCAATTCATAGCGCGCTTCCGCTCTAAGGCTACCAAGGCCAAACAAGTGCAGTCGCGCGTGAAGGCGCTGGAAAAGATGGACAAGATAGCGCAGGTAGCAGATACAAGCGCTGCCATTCACTTTAACTTTGCGCTGAAGCAGCAGCCTGGCAAAGTAGTCGCCACACTCTCGCACGTTCACAAAGCCTATGGCCCACGCACGATTCTCCAGGATGCCACTGCCCAGGTAGGGCGAGGCGATAAGATTGCGCTTATAGGCGCTAACGGCAGGGGAAAGTCCACACTCCTGCGCATAGTAGCCGGGCAGGAAGCACTGGGCGCTGGCGAGAGCACGTTAGGGAACAACGTAATCCCCGCCTTCTTTGCGCAGCACCAGCTGGAGGCCTTGGACCTAAGCAATGCGATTTACGAAGAGCTCCAAAACACGGGCGTGGAAAGGACAGAAACGGAGCTGCGCCGCATTGCCGGCATGTTCCTCTTCAAGAAAGACGATGTGTACAAAAAGATACAAGTACTCTCTGGCGGGGAAAAGTCAAGGGTAGCACTCGCCAAGGTACTTCTCACGGATGCGAACTTCCTGCTGATGGACGAACCTACCAACCACCTGGATATGACGTCCATTAACATACTGGCACAAACTCTGCAGCAGTACCAAGGTACTTGCCTGATAGTCTCCCACGACAGGCACTTTGTAGCACAGGTGGCGACCAAGATTTGGTACCTAGAGGATCATCAAATCAAAGAGTACCCTGGCACGTACGAAGAATATAAGTACTGGCGGCAGGAACAGTGCGCTTAGGAGGCGATGCTGCTTTTGATCACGATACTTCGCTACACATGCTACAGCCTTACTTTTCAGATACGCTTGTAGAGGCAGGCTGCGATGAAGTAGGCCGTGGATGCCTAGCCGGTCCGGTGGTAGCCGCGGCGGTTATACTGCCCAAAGACTTTTTCCATCCACTCCTAAACGACTCTAAGCAGCTTACTGCTAGGCAGCGAGCCCTGCTACGCACAGTTATCACAGAGCGTGCTGTGTCCTGGGCCATAGGCCAGGCTAGCCCGCAGGAGATAGACCAACACAACATCCTGAATGCCTCTTACCTAGCCATGCACCGTGCTATTGCGCAGCTGCAGCCTGTGCCTGCGTTACTGCTCATAGATGGCTGCCGGTTTAAGCCTTATGGGGCCATCCCACATGAATGCATTGTCAAAGGAGACGCACGGCTAGCACCTATTGCTGCTGCCTCTGTGCTAGCTAAGACGCACCGAGACGCCTTAATGCAAGCATTGAGCCACGAACACCCAGATTACGGTTGGGCGACCAACGTAGGATACCCTACGCAAGCCCACCGCCGCGCCATCTGCGAGCGGGGCATTGCACCATATCATAGAAAAAGCTTTTGCTTGCAGGTCGCAGACGGAGGGCTTTGAAGAATTTCTACGCGGCATCACTGTTCGCCATTCTAGACTGTGCTCTGAAGGAGTCTGAGTGTCAACGATGGCCGCCAATGAGCTAGTGGGATCTCTCTGAATAGGATGACAAACGCTGGAGTAAGCCGAATTGCCTCCTTTTTGTCCTTCAGAGCGTACTTGCGTAGCAAGTCGCGAAGAATCTTGGCGTGGCCCGCTTCTCACTGCCGTTTGGTTAGATACTTCGCGGCCCCTACGGGGCGCGCTCAGCATGACAAAGCGCTGGAGTAACCCTCGCTGCCGCTCAGTGAGATGCTGCAGGGTACGCCTTATAACCCCCCTCATTTATTATCCCCGAGCTTATCCTGAATGCAGTGAAGAAGCAGGACGAAGGATCCCCATAATGCCAATGGCGTGACATGGGCTCAGGGGATACTTCGGGACCCTTACGGAACACGCTCACCCCTACTGTATCACACACACACCTCCGCCAGGACACTGCCCCTTGATAGCCCTCTTGAGTCGATCTACCTCCCGCTTAGGTGCTTGCCACACGATAGGCTGGCCTGTGTTTTGGTAGAGTGTGAGCTGATAGTTCTGAGCGTCTTTACCTAGCCCGATGACCAGCGGTTGGGCATAGAGCCTGTTCATAATATATCTCACAACGCTGCTTGAGCGTGCTCCACCACAGTATCCTTCTACGAGCTGCTGAG
>JBCBHC010000080.1:0-3398 GCA_038526075.1 Bacteroidota bacterium
CAACAATGCCAAACTTCCTTGCACATAATTTCTTCGCTAGCTGACTTAAGGGTAACGTTAACCACTCCCATTCTACAAATACCAAGGTACTGGGAATGATTTTGTGATCATTCACAATAATGAGGAGTGGTTAACGTTACCCTTAAGTCAGCTAGCGAAGAAATTATGTGCAAGGAAGTTTGGCATTGGTGCAGATGGACTTATAGTGCTAAGAAACCATTCTGAATATGACTTTGAGATAGTTTATTTTAATGCCGATGGGAGCCAAAGCTTGTGTGGCAACGGCAGCCGCTGTGCGATGCACTTAGCGCAACGGTTAGGTATGATTGAGCAAAAGGGAAAGTTCCTGGCTGCAGACGGCTTTCACTATGGTCATATCAAAAAAGATGACATATGTATAAAAATGCATGATGTTCATACGATAAAGAGGGTAGCAGGAGGCTATTTTACCCATAACGGATCCCCACACTATGTAAAGTTCGTAGACAATTTAGCCCAACTAGTAGTCCTTCAAGCTGGTAGCGCTATCCGCAATAGCCCTCCATTTCAACAGGAAGGTACCAACGTTAACTTTGCGCAATATCAAGAAGAGAACATGTTCTTCGTCCGAACTTATGAGCGGGGAGTGGAAGATGAAACCCTATCTTGTGGTACGGGGGCAGCGGCTGTTGCGCTTGTAGCAGCACAGCAAGGCTACCAGAGTCCCATCAACATCAATACGCGAGGGGGGAAGTTAAAAGTGCATTTTGAGCGCATGCCCGACAATAGCTTTCAAGAAGTCTACTTGGAAGGGCCTGTAGAGATGGTATTTCAAGGAACCTATGAACATGAGCTGGGGAAAGTACTCTAGCTTGAAAACGGTTATTTGAGCACTCGAAGACCGGCTAGATTACGCAATTACTAAATCGTTGCATAAAGCCACATGAAATCAATAAGCCGTCATGCAGACTGGTTGCCCGACCTACTTCTGATCGCATCAATCTGAAAAAGCAAAAATTTTATTTTAAACGCCTCACGGAGCATGCTATGATTAACCTATTCACCAAAATCTTCGGAACTAAATCAGAAAGAGATATTAAGGCGCTGCGCCCCATTTTACAAAAAATAGAGCTGGAGTCTGAAAGGCTACAAAACGTTAGTGATGATGAGTTAAGGCGTTCGGTGCAGCCTATCAGAGACTACATATCGAAGCAGATGGAGGAGGTACAAAGTGAGATTGAGAAATTAGAAGCGTTGGAGCGAGATAGTGACTCTACAGATGTATATGACCGAGAGGCATGGCTAGAAGGCGTGGAGAAGCTCAAAAAACTTCATGAAGAGCGACTACAAATAGCTCTCACAGAAATGCTGCCTCTAGCTTTCGCTGCGATGAGAGAGACCGCTAAAAGGCTTGCCACTAACAAGAAATTAGTTGTAGCGGCAGGGCCGTTTGATAAAGAAATAGCGATTAAGGGTGACTACGTTACCATAGAAGAAGATAAAGCCATTTGGTCTAACCAATGGAAAGCAGCAGGTACTCCCGTAGTATGGGATATGGCGTACTATGACGTACAAATGATAGGGGGCATCATACTACACCAAGGTAAGATTGCCGAAATGGCTACTGGAGAAGGTAAAACCCTGGTTGCTACACTACCCGCTTTCCTCAATGCGTTGGCAGGTGAGGGTGTACATATAGTCACCGTTAATGACTACTTAGCCAAACGAGATGCAGAATGGATGGCCCCTTTGTTTGAATTTCACGGTCTGCGTGTAGACTGTATCGACAAGCATATACCCCACTCACCAGGCCGTAAGCAAGCATATCAAGCTGATATTACATATGGGACCAATAATGAATTTGGTTTCGACTATCTCCGAGATAATATGGTCAGTAGCCCTGAAGAATTGGTGCAGCGCGAGCCCTATTTTGCCATGATTGATGAAGTAGACTCTGTGCTCATAGATGATGCCCGAACACCACTCATTATCTCTGGGCCTGTAGAAGACAGTAATGAACAAGAGTACGAATCGTTCCAGCCACGTATCCAAGAACTTTACGAAAAGCAGAAGACACTCGTTACGCAATTTTTGCAGGAAGCTAAAAAAAAGATTGCTGAGGGTAACGAAGAAGAAGGAGGACTAGCGCTATTCAGAGCACACCGAGGATTGCCTAAGCACAAACCCTTGGTAAGGTATCTCAGCGAGACGGGTGTGAAAAAGACTATGCATAAGGTAGAAAATTACTATCTACAGGATAACTCCAGAATGATGCCTGAGGCCGACGAGCCATTACTATTTATTATAGAAGAAAGAAATGGAAGTGTAGAACTCACGGAAAAGGGTATAGAATACATTACGAAAGCAGGCGAGGACGTAGACTTCTTCGTGCTACCAGACATTGGTGTAGCGCTATCTGACCTAAATGGTAAGTTCACAAGTGAAGAAGAAGAGTTAGCTGCCAAGCAAGCTTTAGCCAAAGATTATAATGAAAAAGCACAACGCATACACGTTGTACAACAATTACTAAAAGCCTATGCACTGTTTGAAAAAGATATAGAGTACATCGTTGCGGATAGAAAAGTGAAGCTGGTTGATGAGCAAACGGGCAGGGTGTTAGAGGGTAGACGTTACTCAGATGGGCTACACCAAGCACTAGAGGCCAAAGAAGACGTCAAGGTGGAGCAAGCTACACAGACGTATGCAAATGTTACGTTGCAGAATTACTTCCGTATGTACCGGAAATTAGCAGGGATGACCGGTACCGCTATTACTGAAGCAGGGGAATTTTGGGATATCTACGAGCTGGATGTAGTAGAGACCCCTACGCACAAACCTGTAGCACGGAAAGACTTGGATGACAAGGTGTACAAGACTGCGCGCGAGAAGTTCAATGCCGTCATAGAAGAAGTTTCTACCTTGAGCCAGCAAGGTAGACCGGTATTGGTGGGAACCACTTCGGTAGAAGTATCAGAGTTAGTGAGTAGGATGCTTGCCATGAAAAACATAGAACACCAGGTCCTCAACGCGAAGCATCACCAGAAAGAAGCCCAGATAGTCGCCGAAGCAGGCAAGGCAGGCACCGTCACCATTGCTACCAATATGGCAGGTAGAGGCACAGACATCAAATTAACTCCAGAAGCAAAACGTGCAGGTGGACTAGCGATTATTGGTACAGAGAGGCACGAATCAAGGAGAGTAGATCGTCAGTTACGGGGCCGATCTGGTAGACAAGGCGATGTAGGTTCTTCGCAGTTCTTTGTATCACTCGAAGACAATCTCATGCGTTTGTTTGGTTCCGAGCGGATTGCTCGTGTTATGGACCGAATGGGTTTGCAAGAAGGAGAAGTTATACAGCATCCCCTCATCACTAGGTCTATTGAGCGTGCACAAAAGAAAGTTGAACAAAACAACTTCGC
>JBCBHC010000081.1:0-3294 GCA_038526075.1 Bacteroidota bacterium
GTGTTATCCTAAAGAGCGTGGTAGAAAGTATTTCTGTGCGCTCAAATAACATGTCTAAATATTCCCGTACAATTGTCTCCAGAGGAATGAAGTAAACGCAGTCATGTTGTTCGATTGTGTAGAAGCGAGATATATTTTGAGGGATTTGTACGAAATAGAGCTTTTTATTCCCCTTCATACTAGTCAAATAATGAGTAACCACGCCCATGACGAGTACCTTGTTAGCCAAAACAGTAGAGCCGTGGTTAGTGCTCGCTATCACTGGAGTAAGTATGGGGAGAAGTGTCTTCTTGAAGTAGGCTCTCAGCGTTGTACGCTGCTTTTGGCTTAATTTTTTTATGTCAGTGACTATCTCAAAACCATGACGCTTGAACCCGGGGACTAAGTGCTGGATAAAACAGTTTTGCTGTCGCTGAAATAATTCTTGTATTTCAACAAGCAGCTTTTCCCGGAATGGGACTGCGTGTAAGCCTGAGTTATCTATCCATACCTGTTTGTAATCTACGTAGTTATGCAAACCACCAATCCGAATCATAAAAAATTCATCTAGATTGTCTGCGCTGATAGACAAGAACTTGAGCTGATCATAGATTGTCTTGGTATTGTCATATGCTTGATCCAGAACACGCTGGGCAAACATAAGCCAGCTCATATCTCGACTCAGATACCTCCGCCCCTGTGGCAGTAATGGTTTTGTAATGTTATCAGCTTTAAAATTGTCACGCATCTGGACTCCAGTTGAGTTAAGAGTGCTGCACCCACTGTACTAAAAATCAGCATTAATGTAGAGCTTTTTGTGGGCATCTGTTCAGAAAGCGGCTGTTGCTAGAGCTATGGAGGGTCAATGTTAAACCGCATCGCTGAAGAAGGAACTAGATATGCGTGCTACGAAGGTGTTATCAGTAGCCAAGGAGGAGGTTAAATTCCATTGCGCTGTAGCATAACAAAGTCAAAATCATAGGCGTGCTTTTGGTCAGCGGTACAATGTACACGCTGCACCTCATCCCATTCACCAAGCTCCAATGCTGGGAAAAAAGTATCTCCTACCAAATAAGTATTGATTTCTGTCGTATAAATTCTATCTGCCAGCGGCAGAGCAGCCTTATATATCTCTTCTCCGCCTGCGATAAACACTTCTGTTTCGCCAGCCTTATCGGCTACCTCCAAGGCATCAGTAAGACTATTCCTTATTATACAGTTTGCGGCGCGGTAGCTTAGATTGCGTGTCATTACGATCAAGTGTCTGCCGTAAAGCGGTTTGCCGATAGCAGCAAAGGTCTTACGCCCCATAATTACATGGTGTCCCATGGTAGTATCCCGAAAGTGTTGTAGGTCCCTGGGCAAATGACAGAGAAGTTTTTGATCTCTACCTATAGCGTGATTGATGGTCTTAGCAACTATGATGGACTTCAACATGATCAGCATCAATAGGTCATTGATCAAAACTTCGCTTCAACAAATGGCTTACTATTCTCCTAAAAGCGTTGGCTGCACAGGTAAGGGACACTTTAAATGGCTGTATGCTTTAGAAGTAGCTTCACGCCCACGTGGGGTGCGTTTGAGGTATCCTTCTTGAATAAGAAAGGGTTCATATACTTCTTCTATAGTTTCTGCTTCTTCGCTACAAGCAGTCGCAATAGTACTAATACCTACTGGTCCTCCATGAAACTTTTCTATGATTGTACTCAAAATACGATTATCCATTTCGTCTAACCCGTACTCATCTACGTCCAGGGCTTCTAACGCTACCTGAGCAATCGCTTTAGTAATAGTGCCGTCTCCCTTGACCTGAGCAAAGTCTCGGGTTCTACGCAATAGATTGTTGGCAATGCGTGGTGTTCCACGGCTTCTTCGCGCAATTTCATAAGCAGCTTCTTGTTCCACAGCAATGGATAAGAGCTTGCCAGATCGCTGTACAATTTGGGTGAGGAGCGCTGCGTCGTAATACTCCAAGCGGGTATTGATACCGAATCGGGCACGCAGCGGAGAGGTAAGTAGCCCTGAACGGGTGGTAGCCCCTATGAGAGTGAATGGATTCAAATTGAGCTGCACGCTACGCGCGTTGGGGCCTGCGTCTAGCATAATGTCAATTTTGAAGTCTTCCATGGCTGTGTAAAGATATTCTTCTACTACAGGATTGAGCCGATGAATTTCATCAATAAATAATATGTCACGTGGCTCAAGATTCGTCAACAGCCCGGCCAAATCACCAGGCTTGTCTAGCACAGGCCCTGAACTTGTCTTAATGTGTGCTTGAAGTTCATTAGCAGTAATGTATGCGAGTGTTGTCTTCCCCAGCCCTGGAGGCCCATGTAATAATACATGGTCGAGCGGCTCCTTTCGTTGAGTAGCAGCTTGCACAAAGACTTTTAGATTGGCAATAATTTTTTCCTGACCAGTAAAGTCTGAAAAAGTTAGCGGCCGTAGTGCACGCTCTTGCTCCAGATCTGTGTGACTTAAATGCTCTTGACTAGATTTTAGATACTCCTCTCGCATAAAATTGCATGTTATATGGCATGAAACATAGGGCTAATGTGACTTGCCTTAAGCATTATTCATCTCTAAAAAGTCAGTTATATCTATGATACGGTAAAAATGCCTTCCAGCAGCCACGGATGTCGAAACACCTCCTATGTGACATAGGACTGGTACCGTTCCAAATCCCCTGGGGATTTTTAGCGCTCTTACCTTCTCTTGTACCTGTTCTATAATTTCAGTTCCTAACTCCCGGCGGCTGAATTTAAACTCACAAGCTATTAAACTATTCGTCGAAGTTTGTATTAGATAATCTATCTGACAGCCTCGCTGCTTGGTCGTTTTAGATTGCCTAAAAGGGCCGTCGGCAATAATGTCGTCAGGGGGTATACCAATTGCTTTTAGTAGCAATGACCTATTCTGCAGTAGTAGTTGCTCCATTTGTAAACCGAGATGTACGTCAATCCCGGGCATATGCGAAAATGTTGTATCCTGAAAATTGCCCAAGTCTATTTTATTGCGTTGTGGTTCTATGAACTTTAAATAGAAACGCATATATGGATCGCAAAGACGGTACAAGCTTTGTTTAAGAGGCTTGTTGGTTTTGAACGACCATAGACTCTGCTTTTTAACAAAACCTGAAATGATCAAGTGATCGACAAGGTTACTGAGTGTTCCGCTATGTGAGAAGTTAATTGCTTTGCGTACTTCGGCAAGTGTTTTCATACCATTTTTAAGTGTACTCAATATCTTCTTATACCCGTTAGGATTTAAAATTAGATTTGGAGCACCTGAAAATTACTCGTGATCCGCTTTTGC
>JBCBHC010000082.1:0-3239 GCA_038526075.1 Bacteroidota bacterium
TATGCTCTCTGAAGTAAGTGAAATGCGTAGCGTAAACACACTGTTGGGTTGTATGTGTGCTGTAAGAGAAGAGCGAGGTATGCGTACCTGAAAACTCTAGGAGTATGGGAGAGGCTTTTCGCTGGTACTATGGGGAGGCGCAAGTGGGACACTCGTTAAGTAAGGAAAGTGAATCGTACGATTGGGGACATAAGCAAGGAGACTCACATTAGGAAGGACAGCCAATTACGGCGAGAGGCAAATTATTAAAGGTTATTAACAGATCATGCAAAACACGTACACAGCAGGCATTGCAGACTTGTCACACCATAACGAACAAGTAGATTTCAGCGTGGCCAAGGCTGCAGGATTAAAAGCTGTGATCCATAAAGCCACACAATCTACCAACTTCATAGACCCCATGTATCAAACGAGATATGACGAAGCCAGCAAGCTGGGGCTACTATTTGGGGCTTATCATTTCGGGACAGCGGGCGCTCCAGAAGCACAGATGGTATTCTTTCTAAAGAACATGATGCAGCAAGGACCAGTCTTGCCAGTATTAGATTTTGAACCCAATCCAGACAAGGCAGAAGGCACCATGAGCATTGCTGAAGCTGAGGTGTTTGTAGAGACGTTTCAGCAGAAGACGGGCCGCTACCCAGGACTTTATGGCGGCTACTGGCTGATTGACAAACTTAGGGATTACACTGGCACTTTATTACAGCAATGTTGGCTATGGCAAGCCTACTACAGAGAACCGCTGGAGATACCGGCTGTTTTTCAGACATGGCACCTGTGGCAATATATAGATGGGACAACAGGACCTACGCCACATGCCATGGCCGGGATTGGCTCTTGTGACCTTGATCGATTTAATGGAGATGAGGCTGCTTTGAAGCATTTTTGGAGGGAGCATGCTTGGTAAAGCAACAAGGATATCCTGGCGCAAGCGAGGACGCTTGCGCTACATTTAGAACAGCTCCCATACACACACATGTAAACTATATAGAACTGTGAGCCGCTTAATGGTTTGGAATATTCAAAGGTTTAATCTTGGCACTATTGCTGTGCTGCCTGAGGGGCTTTCGCTGGAAAACCAAATAACCAAAGCAGCTTACACTGATGCCAAGAGAAATTATATTCTCAATAGTGTTAAAGCTGTTGATCCCGACATATTTATAGTCGTAGAATTACAAAGTAGGATTGGAACGCTAGGGAGTTTGGTACAAGGTAATGGTGAAGCTGGGGCACTGCGTCTTTTAAATTATCTACAATTTTTTAGCAGCTCGAAATGGCGTTTAGTCCCTCCCTTGAAGCTAGTAGGTCCTATTCCAGTGGATAGCGAGCACCCCTACACAGAAGCAATTGGCGTGTTCTTTCGTAGTGATAAACTCACTTTCCAAGGTCCATTTGTATGGCCTCAAGATAATCCTGTGGATGGCAATGGCAAAGCGGCATTACCTGCTCCCATTGCTGGGACTCCGGGCGACTACCCTGAACCATGGAAAACGGTTTCTGGGGGTACGCATTATGCAGGTCAGTACATGTTTGGTAACATCTCCCCAGATGGACACCAAATTCTGGGTGAGCTGCTATTTAATAGTGTAAATAATCGCAGGCCATTTCTAACACGCTTTCAAGAACGTGATGAGCATGGTAATAACAATGGAAGAATAATCACAATCGTCACAGTGCACCCTTCTCCTAATAGCGAAACTACTAGTGCAGTAGCTAGGGTCCTCTCTATTCCAGAAATTAAAGAGAACAAGTCTAACGAGATCATAGCAGTTTGTGGGGACCTTAACGTGGATAGTATTAGCGGAGGTCCCTTGGAAAAAAGTTTGTTCAAACTCTTCGCAGAAGACGGCTACGCTACCAACTTCGGGCACAGCCAAGGGCCTACTATGTTGCGTACCATTAGCGATGCAACGCCGGATGAATATAAGAAAACTGCAGGCTTAGATAATATCATAACTAGATATGGAAGTGACTTGCACGGTGATATGCCTTTGAATAATGCGGTTGTAGATGGAGTAAATGGTCAAGGCATTTTTGATTTCCAAGGCATGCAAAATTCTGTCGACTTTATAAAACAGAATTTTGCTGGAGATGAAGTCAACGCTAAGACGATATTCCGAAAATCGAAAAACTACGGTAAGATTGGCCCTAATCCAGGGACAAGTGACCATATGGCAGTAGTTGTAGATCTATAACTTAACTAAAGCATTAACCACGTGACACTACAAGATGTAGCCGACAGACTTAGACAGCAAGCAAAGACTGCTGCTCGCATAACGCTGAATAACACCGTTCTGGATAGGAATGATATTAATGAGCTTATTGCACGATATTTATGGAGATCAGAAGGCAATCTGATCTTGGTAGCGTCCCCTAGTGCTATTCCAGAGTCCCTCTCTGGAACAAGCTTTTCTGTTGATGTCCACTTACCTGAGAGAGCTAGCGATTCTTTTCTCAATCTCTGTAATAGAGATGCTACCATCACGTTTACATGTAGTGGCAATACGATCGAGTTTACACTTGTTGTTGACCTTACATTAGTTAAGAAAAAGCCAGTTAGCTGGCAGTTTGGCAATAGCTTCCCACAACTTCAAGGAGATTATTTTGACGAGCTTACACTTAGTAGCCCTCAGCTGATATTTTCCACGCAACCAAAACAGCTGAATTTCAGCTCAGAATTTACACTATCACAGCCCTTCGATAGCATCGCCCAATTGCTAAAAGCAACAGATAATAAGGCATCATTAAGCAAATTAGAAGGGCTGATACAAGGATCCAAGCTTCAGCCTGAAATAGCTTTAAAGGCTAGTCTAGGTGTGAATATGGTTCATATTTCGACTATCATTACTATTAAGAGCCCGGAAGTAGGTATCAAGGTCAGCTATGACAACACTTTGGAGGGGATCGCCTCCCTGGTTACTGTACCTTACTTAACAGCATCTGTTGATTTGACAAATAGCAAAGGCCAATCGATGCCGCTCAAAATCACAGGAGCATTATCTTCCTCCAGTCAGTTTCCCATAATATCGCTGTACGTTTCTCCAGAAGCTCAATTTTCGACTAACATTGATAAAATTGCATCACTTGTAGTAGACAGTAGCTGGGATACTGTACTATCATCGGGGAATGCTGTCGCTCTCAAAGACTACTTGTCTTTATTCGGCCTGAAGCAATACAATCTTGAGTTTTCCGCCCAAGAAGACCTCAGCATCTTATCATCGTATCTGTGTATAGGAACG
>JBCBHC010000083.1:0-3232 GCA_038526075.1 Bacteroidota bacterium
CGCTGCGTCATGAATATCAGGGTACTGTAAGCACCCACATCCAAGCGCCCCTCTATAGCCAGGAAGCCGCCGTGTACGAGTGTGACTAGATAGCCTAGCAGAATGATAAACCGGATCACCGGCCCTACAAGTGCCTCCCACCAAATGGCGTCTAGGTTGACTTCACGGTAAGCGTTGCTCACCTGTGCTACCTTGTTGGCTTCTACCGCTTCGCCTACAAGGCTTTTAACCGTAAACCAGCCCAGTAGGCTATTGGCTAGCTGCGCACTTACCATGCCTGCTTGCTCACGTACTACCAGGTATAGTGGTCCTAGCTTGCGGTGGAAGAAAAATGCGCCTTGTAGTATAAGTGGGATGGGTAGCATGGCAAACAATGCAATCTGGGGAGAGATAAAGACAAAAATCCCTCCCACAAACAGCACCGTGCAGACAAGCTCTATGATCTCGTCAATGTCTTCTTTGAAGAAGCGCTCCAGCTGATTAATATCTTCATTGAGTATGGCCAGTACGTTCCCTGTCTTCTGCGAAGAGAAGGCCTCCATAGTGCTTTGTTGTACGTGTTTGAAAGCATCCACTCTAAAGTTGTGTTGGATATGCTGCGCTAGATGTCCCCACTTGATGCTATACAAGTACTCGAACAACGACTCTAGCCCGTAGACAATGAAAGTCGTGAATCCTAGGAGTAGGAGCTGTACTTTGAGGTTGTAAATTCCAAAGGTGGCCAGCCAGGAATATTCTTTCTCTACTACTGTATTGACAGCAATGCCCAAGAGTACTTCAGGCATGAGGTCAAACATCTTGTTGAGCACTGAGTAAATAGTAGCGGCGATGTAGTCCTTGCGGAAGGGGCGTATGTAACTCAGGAGCTGCCAGAAAGGGGCGGCATTGTCTTTAAAAATACGGTTCATGCGGTCTCATTAAACGCGTGTCTCAAGTACCTAGATGGTAATGGTGCCCTAAGTTAATGCCATGAGTAGCCAGAAGGGTAGGGTAGGCGATGCTACGGGGGCAAAGCATTTTACCCATGAAGCCTATGGGCTTCAATCCCCTAGTAGTCTCAGGAGGTTGTGTGTAACAGTGAAGATCTGTGGAAGGGTATTCCCGGAATGCAGCTTGCGTGCCGCATTAGTTCGGCGAAGGAGTCAGCCAATGCACCAAACAAGAATTTGGACGCATCGACAATAGAAAAGGCATCATCGGCGAGCTGAACATAGATAGGATCGGTTGCCTGGAACATGGCACGCCGAGGTTTGATCCTGGTTCACCACCGATCAGTTTACTTCTCCTTTTTCAGGATTGCTACGCTTCTTGCGTGGAGTTCGTTGGCAGCGCCATGTAGGCCTACACTCCTGGCTAATGGTACATGGAAGCTAAGCGTCTCTTGTGCGGTGCGCTGCTGGTTCGTATAGGGCTTGGCTTCGATAGTACGCATGTTGTGTATCCTGTCCGCCACCTTCACGTAGATAATACGGTTGTCGTCTACACCTAGGATCATACACATGTTGTCATGGTCCGACAGCGTGACTCTGTGGAAGCATCCTTCATAGCTTTCTAGGTGCGTGACGCCATCCACTATATGGGCCACCTCTTCGTCATACAACGCTTCTACCTGCTCCAGCATCAGCGGCGTGTCCTCCACCGTGTCGTGCAGGAGGGCTGCTATAATAGCCGCTTCGTCGGCGTTGTAGTCTAAGACTATCTCTGCTACTTCTATGGGATGCAGGTAAAATGGCTCTCCCGACTTTCTGTTGACGGAACCATGACAGCACTTGATAAGCTCTATGGCCGCCTCTACCCGCTGTATGTTAGCTGAAGCGCGCTCTCTAATGGCTTGTAGGAATCGCTGCTCCCGCTCTTTTGCGCCGGGGTACTGGTCATTCGCCCGGGTCTGTTCAGCACCCAGCTCCATGTAAGCCCTGTCCATGTCCTTGGGACGTACTTCGCGTACGGCAACAGGTACTACGTAGACGTGTTCTTTAGAGTCACTTCCTTCCGGCAATTCTATGTGGCCATAGTGCGCCCTGATGATGCGCCGACTCACCATCAGCATTACTTCTTCGACATTCTGAGGCATGGGCGGGAGTTCGCCATTAAGGTCGCACTCGTACTTATCCTCTAGAGGGGTAGGTTGCGGATTCAGAGTACACGTGAAGCCCAGTGCTGTCACGCGTTTATCAGGGATCTCTGCAGAGAAATGCAATGGATAACTCAGCTTTGTGTCCTGTATATGCAAGTAGACAGACACATGGTCCTCTAGATCTTTACGCAGTATGCTTATGGCGTTAAAGAGCACCTTACCCACTTGCACTGGATCACAGGAGAGTTCTTGGCGTTGCGTGTGGACCTTGAAATAGACATGCCGCTGTAGCCCTCGCGCGCGCAGCTGATTCCCCAGATCCTCGAGTAGTTCGTTCACAGTGATGCTTTTCACAGACAACCGCAAGTAGTCGGTAGCGCGGTTGGTAATCTGCTCCACAGATATTGTCATGGGCTCTAGCATCTTCTGGACCTTTTCCAGGCCCTCCTTCGTGGCTGCATGCACATCATCTGGCTTCAGTTGTAGGAAGACTTCTTTCACTGCCTTGAGTACCTTAGATATGCGGTCTACGCCTGACTTTCTTAGGATATGTACTAAGCGAACCTGTTCAACAGAGGCCCTCAATAGCTCCTCGTTCACTTCTTGGTGCGCACCTGACAGCTGCTGATGCTTTTGTGTGAGCTTGTCGAAGGAGCGCTGGCGCCTACGCATAAACAGTAAGCCTATGAGCGTGGCAAAGAATCCTTGGTAAAACAGTATGTGACCTGTCTTGAAGCTGAGCTGTATATCAATAGGCCCAATGACCAAGTAGTAAAAAAGGAAGCCTAGTACGATCCCTAGTATGCTGAGGATAACAAAGCTGAGCCAGTCTACCAGTACGATAAGTAACGTGATCGTCAGCGCGACGTTGATTAGCCATTCTGTGCTGCCGTGCGTGATGCAGAACATCACCGTAGCCGTAAAGGGTAGGCAATACATGACGGTAAAGTGCCATAGGGTGGGAAGTAGATATTCGAGCAATGCATACCACTTCTCTCGCGCCGCCAGCAGTACACAACACAGGGCTCCTATGAGCCGTATCCAGAGCATTACCGTGCTAGAGAGGGCGTCTTGCTGGTAGGGCCACATGAAGTAGGGCACTATGTAGTTGATGCAGAAGAATACGCCAAATGTCACATAGGGGGCACCGTACTT
>JBCBHC010000084.1:0-3175 GCA_038526075.1 Bacteroidota bacterium
AGCCTTTCGTTGGCTTTAAATTAGCTCTTAGCTTTTACTACTCTGCAGGCTACTACATTGAGTAAAATTACAAAGTCCCTTACTTACTCTTGCTGTACCATCGCCGTGAGTATCTGCTCCAGTGCTTCATCTGCTTTTGCTTGGCTATCGTAGTTGACGATGAATAGCGCAAAGGCGATGTCTTCGTTCCGTTTATTTTTTCCATAGCCTACAAAAGTGCGGCACCTACTGAGCCTGCCGGATTTTATCCTAAGGCGCCCATATAATGGAGGCTTCTTTAGCATGGGGTGTATCAACCTGCCTGTCTTGCCGGCGACAGGTAGCGAGTGGTAGAATACAGAGAAGTGGTTACTGTGCTTCATGCGGCAGAGGACCTCCACCAGCTGCTTAGGAGTAAGCGCGTTGTACCTAGACAGCCCACTACCGTCATATAGGAACATACCGTTGACGTTGATGCCGCACTTAGCCCAGAACTTCCGGATAGTTTTGATGCCTTCCTGAGTGCTGGCTTCTTCAGCAAGTACCCGCCCTAGATGCTTGACCAAGTGCTCGGCATAGCTGTTGACGCTATCGAGGTTGATGGCCTTGAGTAGCTGGCCTAAGGTGGGCGAACAAGTAGTGTAGAGATGGTTCCTGGGGAGCTTACTCTGTTCTCCCCTACGCATGGTAGTAGCCGCTTGGACAACCTCTACCCCCTGCTGCCGCAGCGCTTGCTGCAGTGTATAGGCCGCCCAGTAGGCAGCATCAGGAATTGTGACTTGGGTATGGCTGACCTTGGGGGCGCAGGGGATGCTTCCTATGATGGTGCGGACTTTCGTGTAAGGATAGCCAACATTATACAGGGCCGCATGTTTAATATCGGCTCCGTGTACCTGAAGCATAAGTTGTACCTCTGGGGGCAAGGCTGGTGTCACAGCTACTAATGAGGCCGCCTGACCTTGACTAGGGGCTTGTAGCTTCACAGAGAAAGTATTGTCAAAGATGGAGAGGCCGCTTACCACAGCCCCGTAATACATCCCCAAATCCCCCACTACCCACGTGCTAGGCACTACATCGTAGTCAGTATAGATCGTCGCATCGCCTACGACAGCGCCCACTATTCGCTGAATGCCCTTGGCTTTTATTGCTTTCACCCACGTATCTATGAAATAGGGTGCGTAGTAATGCTGCTTGAATCTACTGGAGCCTAACATAGGGTCGCCACCGCCTTTGATGTAAATGTTGCCCCGCAGCGTACCTTGCGCATCTATCTGGCCATCGTGCTGAATCGTTGTTGTGAATCTATGGTTAGGGCCCAATACCTCCAGCGCGGTGGCGGTAGTGAGGATCTTCAGCGCGGAGGCAGGGGTGATACTCGTGTCGGCGTTATAACTGCCAATGACCTTGTCGTTTGTCAGGTTGATGGCGTAGAAGCCAATGGTGGCACTGCGCAAGGCTTCTTGGTTCTGCGCAGCGTGTATTACTTCTGTAGCTGTCTGAGCAGCGCAAGGGCAGCTGTTCGAAATGAAGCAAGCGAATACTAGGCCGGCACCAACGAGATACTTTTCAATGGGGTGTAACATGGTGGCTAACACAGCAGACAAAAACATAAACGAAGTAGCAGCTATCCTAAAGGGCAAACGAGGCAGTAGGACCTAGATAAGCACACAAGGCACCCAGCTTTTGGGCTCGAACTATGCGCCATGCACGCAAGCGAATTCGTCGACAGCCTCTTCCGGCCTATCTGCAATGCTTAATCTGCTGCACTTTCTAGTACCCTGATTAAGGTTCCCTCCGCCGTATATAGCCCTGCCTTCCACACGCTAATGTTGCGCGTCTGAGTGCTAAAACTGGCGGCCACGGCCACAATCTCCTTACCATCCTTGAGATAACGCTCTTGGTAGTTCTTGGTATGGATTTGGTCTAACGCTACGGCCGCAGGCTGGTCTACCTTGAGCTCAAAGATGAACGTGTGCTGGGGCTGCTGCACTACCAGGTCGATGCGGCCTAGGTTGGTGTGTACTTCTCCATAAGTCCTCAAGCCTGAGAGTTCTAAGCAGAGTAGTAGCATCGCTTGGTAGAATCCTTCCTTGGCATCTTTAAAAGCGTCATAGGGGATCTTGGCAAACTGAATGTTGATGGTCTTTATGGCACTTGCCAGGTCAAGTGCTGTGAACTCTTGCTGAAGCTTTATGGCTAGCTGAGTAATTACTTGAGGAGTAGTTTTCCCTAAATCTCTAGCAAGGGACTGGTAGAAAGCCTGGTGCACTTCCTCATTAGGAAAATTGAGGTGGTAGATGGTTGTCTTCAAGGTTGTATCATACTCCCAATCCCGTATCGTCAAATACCCTGTCTGGAACATGAGCGTAGACAATTCGATATCCTCAAGCGTTCTAGCATCCGTCAGTTGATTTTGGGAAGCACTAATGGGGGCGAGTGACGTTGCAATGGCAGGGCGCTTTTGTATTTCATGAATTAAGAAGGAGGGCGTGCCCGTGGTGTACCAATAACTTTGAGGCTCCTGCTCATCCATGTAGTTCAGCGTGGAGAAGGGATTGTAAACGTATGTTTCTGCCTTGGAAAAGCGATATCCATTATACCACTCCTTGACTTCGGTAAAGATCGCTTCCTCGGTGCTACCCCGTTGCTGGGCAACTAGTTGGAGATGCTCAGTAAAGTGGGTCTTGAGTTCCTCTTCTGTATAGCCCATGATGGCCGCATACTTTGGGTTCATGGTGATGTTCTTGAGATTATTGACTCCTGAAGAGATAGATGCTTGGGCGAACTTGCTGATGCCTGTGATGAAGACGAAACGGAGGTACTTGTTCAGGCTTTTAAAGGTGGTAAAGAAATTTTTGATTGTTTTTCTATTTTCTTCAGCCACTGTAGGATTGTCGAGATTATCGACAATGGGATGATCGTACTCATCGACGAGGATGACACTTTGGTGATACTTTTTAGCAAGTTCCTCTATCAGCACCTGCAGTTTAAATTGTATGGAAGGTCCTTCTAGCAGAATACCCTGCTCGGCAGCCATTCTGGTGATCACGGTGTCCAGCCCTATACTGAATGCTTCTGGGGATGCACTTTGGATATTAGCAAGATCAAATGACAATACAGGGTAGGTCGGCCAGGTATAATCGGTTTGGTAAATGGCGCAGGCCTTAAACAGCTCCTTGTTGCCTTTAAAGATCTC
>JBCBHC010000085.1:0-3170 GCA_038526075.1 Bacteroidota bacterium
CTGATATCTCTGGGTATTTTTTCACAGCACAATTCTAGTTCAATGCCTTCATATTAACAAATCACGATTGGTATATATCAAGAAGCAATACAACGTTGAGTATTCTATAGCAGGGCTAACTGACTGGCTCCATAGACAAGGCTTCACCTACAAAAAACCTAAAGGGCTTCCAGCTAAGGCAGATACAGAGCGTCAAAAGGCTTTTATTGACTATTACAAAAAGCTAGAAGAAAGTCTTCCTCCTACTCAGGGCTTGGTGTTCATCGATAGTGCTCATCCTACGCAAGCCACTAAGCTGAGCTATGGTTGGATAAAAAAGGGCGTCAGCAAGGCAGTAAAAACATCCGCTTCACGCACCCGTGTCAATATTACAGGCGCTGTAGATATCCAAACCAAACAAGTTTACGCTCGATGCTATGATAGCATCAATGCTTCAAGCATGATATCGTTCTTAAATGATCTACAACGGCAAGCCTGTTATAGTGCTAAAGAGAAGATTCACGTAATTCTAGATGGAGCGGGATATCATAGAAGCAAAGAACTTGCAGAGTGGATAGCAAAGAATCCACGCTACCAATTACATTTTTTACCTCCTTATAGTCCGAATCTGAATCCGATAGAGCGTTTATGGAAGATAATGAATGAGCATATGAGAAATAATCGCTATTTCACAACAGCTAAAGAATTTAGGGATGCTATCAGCTACTTTTTCGAGCACAAAATTCTTGAGCTACACGAGGTGCTGCAAAAGCGGATCACGAGTAATTTTCAGGTGCTCCAAATCTAATTTTAAATCCTAACGGGTATACCGTGTCTACACTATTCTTTTACTTGCCGATGCTACTGTTGTTTTCGCTGGTAGCAGTTTATACCGAGCGGAAGGTAGCTGCCTTTGTTCAAGATAGGATCGGGCCTATGGAAGTAGGCTATCAGGGTTTGCTACAGACCGTTGCTGATTTGCTGAAGTTGCTACAGAAAGAGGCGATTGTACCCGCTGCCGCAGACAAAGTGCTGTTTGTATGGGCGCCTGTCTGGATGCTGACGACCGTGTTGGCGGCCTTCGCTGTCTTGCCAGTGACTAATGCTTGGGCAGGAGCAGGCACTGCTGCGGGAGTACTTTACCTTTTGACATTTACATCGCTCAAGACGCTAGGGATAGTGGTCGCAGGCTGGGCATCCAACAACAAATATGCACGCCTAGGAAGCATGCGCGCGGCTACACAAATGGTAGCCTATGAAATCCCTTTAGGACTAAGCATCCTGTGCGTGATCGTCGTGTGCCAGACATTAGACTTACAGATTATTTCGGCGCAGCAGGGGCCAGGATTGTGGGCATGGAATGTGTTTCGTGTTCCTCCCTTGCTACTAGTATACCCAATATTCTTCATAGCTGCACTGGCAGCATGCCAGCGCGCGCCTTTTGACTTGGCTGAGTCTGAGTCTGAGCTAATAGGAGGCTATCATACTGAGTACGGGGGGATACGCTGGGCCTGGATAATGCTCACAGAATACAGCATGGTACTGCTCATGAGTCTGCTAGGCGCGATCTTATTCTGGGGCAGTTGGAATACACCCTTTTTTGATGTGGGGCCGTGTCCACTAGGCACTTGGACGAGTGGAGCCGCTGGTACATTAGCGGGGCACTTATGGGCAGGATTTTGGTTGCTGTCAAAAGCGCTGATTACTGTAGCAATCAAGATGTGGATCCGCTGGACTTTCCCTCGGATACAGTTCGATCAATTGATGTGTTTGTGCTGGCAGTACTTAACACCTGCTGTCCTAACGCTATTGTTATTGGTACTAGGGTGGTGTGCGTGGCGCTTACCTTGAGCACGGCAATCGAAAGCGGGGTTGTGTAGTCAGGCAGAGCGGCGACAGCGAAGTAGTTGTGGCTACACACGACAAGGAAGCTAGTTGGGGTTAGCAACTGAGCAGTTGCTCGGGCCATAGGAATTAAGATGCTGGTTCTGCCTTAGTCTGATTCCCGCAAAGTATGCCGATGGCCTTTCGTGCATCTTTTTTTGTTAGCAGATTGCTTGTCTTAATATACCTTTTGCCGAACCTTGACAAAGAATATTGGTGATTATCATCAAGGACTATAAAGTTGGTCGTGTTTGGATCGAAGCGATGGTCCCGTAACCAAAACTCAATAGCATCTCCTCGGCTACTCAAGGTAATATTTGTAGCGCTCTTGCGCATTTCTGAAAAAGTTAAAGCCTAGTTTGCATTCAGGCGTGAAGGATGCCTCGAATTCACTCTCTATAGCCGTCTTACCACCCAAGTATCGGCTGAACTTGTGTTGCGCATAAATACTGGTCCGTTGCTCCTCCAACGTGGCGGCACTACGCCAAGCAGAGCTGATTACGACCAGAGGACGCTGCCCCGATGCTTCCACCTGCTCTATCATGTGGTGAAAATTCTCTAGTGCCTTTTCGTTGAGGTGCCTTGAAAAGGCTAGTTTGTACTGCGCATCTGTGTACGAATAATTTTCAACATGCGGGAATAATTTTTTCAGCAGTGCATGTACTTTCTCTAGTGGACGATCTACCGGCATCAGGACTCCATCCATATCTAAAAACATGATGGCCGGGATACGTCCATCTTTCTCAGGGTAGATAGTAGAGCAGTGACACAATGGACAGTGAACATACATATCCTCGTCGTCTTCTACTTTCTGTCCGCCAGACCACGTCACGGCTGAGGGGATAATTTTCTGAGCTACGTTGAGCACCTGTTGCGCCGCACTGCGTACTTCTTGCGGGCTTTCTGTATCACAGATAACGGCTGAGAGCCTGTCCAATGCTTTAGGAGCCGTGGCGGGCTCAATTTCCATAACTGTGCTTAACGTACGTAGCATATTAATCTTGACTTTCTCAGGTACTCCTCCGCTTATGTTATCCATAAGCCATTCAAAAATAGCGGGGGCACAGTCAGGGAGATTCCTCAGAACGTTCCATAATTCGTACCGGGCAGCTGTGCATTGTTGCTCATCATCACCAGTATAGGTCTTTTTGAGCAAATCTTTCAAGTTTTTAGCAAAGGGTGGCATAGGAGGTGGAAGCATAGTGTTATGATTTGAGCGAGCGGTATGTATATACCAATCGTGATTTGTTAATATGAAGGCATTGAACTAGAATTGTGCTGTGAAAAAATACCCAGAGATATCAGTA
>JBCBHC010000086.1:0-3142 GCA_038526075.1 Bacteroidota bacterium
CATTCTTGTTGGCGAGTTCGTACGCAATCGCTCAAGAGGATTTGCGTACGATCCTATTATAGCTTCAGGTTCGAATAGCTGTGTACTTCACTACATCGCCAACAGTCAATGTTGTCAATCTGGCGACATTATATTGTTAGACGCTGGTGCTGAGTATGCTAATTATAAGGCCGATATGACGCGTGTTATGCCTGTCAATGGCCGCTTTACGGCACGACAACGTTCCGTATATGAGGCTGTGCTTCGTATTATGCGTCACGCTAAAACGCTGTTAGTCCCAGGTAACGATTTGCCTACTTATCATCAGCAGATAGGCGTTGTGGTAGAACAAGAGTTAATAGGATTGGGTCTTTTAAGTCATACAGATATTAAGAGGCAAAGTGCTAAACATCCTGCCTACAAGAAGTATTTTATGCATGGGATTTCCCATCATCTAGGACTAGATACTCATGATGTTGGTAATGTATATAGAAAGTTTGAGCCAGGTATGGTCTTTACAGTAGAGCCAGGAATCTACATCAGAGAAGAAGATCTTGGCATTAGGCTAGAGAATAACTTTGTGATACAAGAAAATGGCTTATTAGACCTAATGGCTGATATTCCCATAGAGGCGGAAGAGATAGAGGTGATTATGCAGGAAGCGTAAGGATACCGTGGGGTCCAATTGCTTCAGAGACTTTGAAAAAGGAATCCATATCTAGCTTTGGCTACCGGCGTGCTTTTTATACGCAACTCTTTCCAGACAGTACTTAGTCTACTAACCCACACTTATCTTGCCCCCAGCACAGATTGCAGTAGCCCGCTGATACACGCTAACTTGGGATGCATTCCTAACTTGAATAACAATCATTTTTGCTAGCTTTGTGGGATAGTTAGCTATTTACTAATGGCAATGTGAGTCCTCTTCTTCAGAGGTGTTACGTTGAAATTCGTGACCATACATGTGGTCTTGTTCTACATGCTATAGTTGCAATAAGATAGAGTAGATCAACTTAGAGCGTTATTAGGTTTCTTATCTACTGAGAGGGCCGATTGTCTAGCCCATGTAATCATCAATATCTTAATCCGAAAACTACCCTAGGGAATTAAAATGAATGTACGAAAAGGACCCACAACGATGTATCTGAGAATGCAAGATTGGGCTGATGCAGACCGCCCGCGTGAAAAACTTGTCCAGAAGGGAAGCGCTGCACTAACTGATGCAGAGTTACTCGGTATTTTGATAGGGTCTGGATGTGAAAATATGAGTGCTGTGACTCTGGCGCAGCTAGTTCTCAAACATCATGATAATGACCTGAACACTGTGGCAAGGCGCTCTGTGAAAGATCTACAGCAATTCAGAGGGATAGGAGAAGCCAAAGCGGTTACTATTCTAAGTGCTCTCGAGCTAAGTAAAAGACGTATTACCTGTGGTACTCGTCCTAAGCCTAAGTTACAAGACTCGCAAAGTGTGTATGAGCAAATGAAGATAGAACTGTGGGATAAAACGACAGAAGAATGTTGGGTCGTCTTACTTAACAGATCTAACCACTTAATCAAAAAGCAACTTATTAGTATCGGTGGGATTAGTAAAACACTTGTAGACCCCAAGGTTGTTTTTAAAGTAGCAATCGAGAATAATGCTTCAGGAGTAATTCTGGTTCATAACCACCCATCAGGGAATCCGAATCCTAGCGCTGGTGATATGGAAGTAACTAAAAGATTGATTAAGGGAGGAGAAGCGCTGGACATCACAGTGTTAGATCATATCATTTTTGCGGGACCTACATACTTCAGCTTTGTGGATGACAGCTTGCTGTTTTGCAACATGTCAGATACTTCTCAAGAATACTATGGTAAAACACACTTCCGAATCTCGGGGTAAGAAATATGCCATACGTAGTTGAAGTAGATTCATCTAAGTACTCCGACGAATCTTCAGAGTATACTGTATAGTATCCACAACTTCCATATTGTCTTCCTAAAAGATAGCTATCTAGCTACGCTAATCGAGCTTAGATTAGAGTTTAGCTTACCTAAAAGGCCTCATAGCGTTCTTATCAGGAAGTTTTTCGTCAGCAATTGCTAAATCATAGGCTGCTGTAAGCATAGACTTTTGGGTTATAATGAAAATATCGCTCTCTTGGCTCAGGCAGTATATTCAATTTTCTGGGGAAAGTCCTTCAAGGATTGCTCAATTGCTCACGCAAAGTGGGTTAGAGGTGTCTGCTATAACTACGTTAGAACTTGTTAGAGGAGGATTCAAAGACTTGATAATCGGTCAAGTAGTTACCTGCCAGCAGCACCCTAATGCTAACAAACTTAAGATTACCCAAGTAGACGTAGGGCAAGGCACACCGCTCCTGATTGTATGTGGTGCTCCTAACATAGCAATAGGGCAAAAGGTTGTGGTAGCGCCCGTAGGAGCGCAGCTTTGTAGTGCAAAAGGGGATCTCTTCAGAATCAAAAGAACCAAGATTAGAGGCGAAATATCAGAAGGAATGATTTGTGCGGAAGATGAGATTGGCTTGGGTAACATGCACGAAGGCATTTTGGTTTTAGATACTATTCTAGACCCTGGAACGCCCGTTGCAGAGCACTTTGACTATTGTGTAGATACTGTATTCGAAGTAGACGTAACGCCAAATAGAGGGGATGCGTGTTCTCATATAGGCGTCGCGCGTGAACTAGCAGTATTATTAAATCGTCCTGTGCAGTATCCTACTATAGATCATTTTAGAGTAGATCCAGACCCCTCCAAGCGTATCAAGGTAAATATATTAGATGCCCAAGCGTGTCCCAGGTACGCAGCCGCGGTTATCAAAGATGTAGTTGTGCAAGAGTCTCCTGCTTGGATACAAAGTAGATTGAAGTCTATTGGAATAGCGCCTGTAAATAACATCGTAGATGTTACCAATTTTGTGATGCATGAGCTGGGTCAACCGCTGCATGCTTTTGACTATGACCAAATCGATGGACAAATGATAGCAGTCCAGCGCTTAAGCCCTGGAACAGAGTTTGTGACGTTGGATGGGAAATCTAGAGTGCTTACTGGAGATGAGCTGATGATTTGTGATCAGCGTGGAGGCCTATGCATGGCGGGTATACTCGGTGGCAAGCGTGGTAGTATACAAGCAGGAACACAAAATATCTTTCTAGAAAG
>JBCBHC010000087.1:0-3080 GCA_038526075.1 Bacteroidota bacterium
GCCAGCTACTACATTAGAAAAGATGAGAAACTAGTACGGGATTCGGAACGGATGCGTTGAGAAATGCAGGGGTTAACCCACTTGCTGAAGAATAGACCTGCTTGGGAGTGATATACTAACGCGGGAATACTGGCAGTGAGCCATAAGAGCATTCCGTCAAGTCCAATGACTTCGGCATTATGCAGACGTTCATAGTGATCGCTTGGCTACTCCGTTATCACTCTCCTCCTACGCTGCAACTTCCCTCCAATCCTTCGGTCTAACCCCCTCCTTACGAAACAGAGAGGAGTTGGGTAGCCGCAGACTACGGCGATAAAATCATAACTGAATAGCTACCACTGATGTAAGAAAATGCATGCCCCCACACGCCCACACGCCACCATCCCCCACTCCTAGCTACAACGCTAATACTCCTCCAGTATTGGATTCCTGCCAGATCATGCAGATTCTACCGCATAGATATCCTTTCTTGTTGGTGGACAAGGTTATACAGTTGTCTAGCCAGACAATCACGGGCGTCAAGCATATAACCATCAACGAGCCTTTCTTCCAGGGCCACTTCCCTGCAGCGCCCATTATGCCTGGTGTACTGCAAATAGAGGCGTTAGCGCAGGTGGGAGCTATACTAGTGCTCCATACCTTGCCCGATCCTGAGAGCCATGTAGTATACCTAGCACAAATAGATCGATGTTCGTTTAAGCGAAAAGTGGTCCCAGGCGACACGCTGGTGCTACAAGGGCAAGTGCCGGCAAAGATCAAGCAAGGCTTCGCTAAGGTACAAGGACGTGTTTTTGTAGAGGATCAGCTAGCCTGCGAAGCAACTCTCCTAGCACAGATTACCCGCCAAGGATAGCTTCGGTGCAGTAAAAAAAGAGAACGTAGTCAAAGGGCTGTGATAAGTGTCTTCAGCCTCTGGGTACCAGGACAACCCGGTATGGCATCAAGAATTTTGCTGCAGCCCCAACACATCTTCATGGTAGAAGGCGACACTACAAGCAGCCCCAAGGAGAAGGTCACATTTGGGCACAATGCAAGGTATTTGTCCCATAAAAATCAGTTAGACGCAGGAAGTGATTCGTTTTGGGTCTTTCCGGAAGTCGATCCTGCAGATAGCAATGCTTTAGGAGGACTTCCATACTTACAAGGCTTAAATAACCATTCATGAGTATCTACCTAGACAATGCAGCCACTACGCCCCTGGCGCCAGAGGTGTTAGAAGCCATGCTACCTTACATGAATGGACTATACGGTAGCCCATCTTCCATACATGAGCATGGACGCCAGGCCAAGGTAGCGGTGGAGAAAGCACGTAAGCAAGTAGCTGCGTGCCTTAACGTAGCTCCTGCAGAGATATTTTTTACTTCAGGAGGAACCGAAGGGAATAACATGGCACTGCAAGGGCTTGTCGCCGCTGCCGGCATCCAACACGTCATTACATCCCCGCTAGAACACCATGCCGTACTGCAGCCCTTAAAGCGCATGGCACAAACAAAACGCATACAGATACATTATGTGGAGGTAGATACACAAGGCTTTCTGCAGTATGATCATCTGGCGCACTTACTCCAGAACCATGGCCGCGCTTTAGTCAGTCTTATGCACGCCAATAATGAGGTTGGCAACTTTAACGATATCGCCCGTATAGGCGAACTGTGCCAAGCGCATGGTGCTTACTTTCATACGGATGCTGTGCAAACTATTGGACATTGTATGCTTGACCTGCAAGCGCTACCCGTGCATTTGGCAGTAGGATCTGCGCACAAATTTCATGGGCCCAAGGGGGTAGGAGTCCTTTACATACAAGGAGGAACACCCTTAGCGCCACTGATGCATGGGGGCGCGCAGGAGCGTAACATGCGGGGTGGAACAGAGAACGTGGCGGGTATTGTGGGGCTTAGTAAAGCACTCGAACTTGCCCATGCGTGCATGGAGCAAGACCGCCAGCATATCCAACAGCTTAAAGCACACATGATCCAACAGCTCGAGGCACGCATTCCTGGAGTAGCCTTTAACGGGGTTAGCGATGATCCCACCAATAGCCTGTACACGATCGTGAGCATCAGCCTACCGCCTGCAGAAAATCACGATATGCTCGTCTTTAACCTAGACATTCATAAGATATCGGTCTCGGTAGGAAGTGCGTGCGCTAGCGGCAGTAACGTAGGCTCCCATGTACTCAGCGCCCTTAGTGCTGACGAGCGACGGGGCACTATACGCTGCTCCTTCAGTAAATACAATACCATAGCCGAAGTAGACCACGTAGTTGGGCAGTTAGCACAGCTGTCACGCATTACATAAAGCCAACACAAAGGCGCTCAAATGCAAAGCGGGTCGGATGCCAAGCATCGAATTCCTATCGTAATATTGAGTGCTAGCATGAGCTTGAAATAGTTCAAAGGTGATTAAGGAGGCAAGAGTCAACTCGCGATGGATGGTGTTGCTACACGGGGACAGACTACCTTGGTAGACTTATGAGAATGCACTACATAGCCTAATTACAGGTCTCTGGCGCTCCTAACATACACTTTGAATCATTTTGACATCTCTACGCATTCAGCTTTTAATCATGACGCGCTTAAACTGCTTAGCCCTTGTATGCTAAGGGGCTGTATGAAGAGCTTACTATATGGCCTAATAGGAAAGTTTAATTGAGATATGGCAGTTTAAGTGCAAGCATCATGTAGTTCCACCCCGATTTACTCAAAGTAGCTACACCAAAGCAGGCAAAACCAGCGTAAGCTCCCGACAATACTGCAACGCCTTGAATAATCAAACAACTTCCGCTATTTTCGCACACTTTAAGCTAAAGAATGAAAAAGCATGGCGAGAATTTGCGAAATCACTGGCAAGCGCCCCATAGTTGGGAACAATGTCTCCCACGCCAACAACAAGACTAAGAGGCGATTTTACCCCAACTTGCAGGTGAAGAAATTTTATATCCCAGAGAGAGACGCATGGGTAATACTCAAAGTATCTACTGCCGCCATAAGGACTATCAATAAGAAAGGAATAAGTGCCATCCACACTATTTCCTTCGCCAAAGTACCTTTCCGCTTCGCTTCTTGTAGCGTAGCACTTAT
>JBCBHC010000088.1:0-3012 GCA_038526075.1 Bacteroidota bacterium
GCCATTTCCGGTGGCCGTAAGGCTCACCACAGGTAAGTGGCTCCTCACCGTTTATCGAGAGGCAAACCAAGAACTCTCAGCGCTCTGGCAGCAGCAACTCCAGGGGCTACAGTTTACTTCGCTGGCATATCTGCATCAACGCAAAGAGAATAGCTATGTAGACTACCATACACCACAGCCGCATCAAGATGGCGGCACCTTAGCGCTCAAAAGCAGCCTATCTACTGTAAGCCATTTTGTACGGATAGATGAGCGTAAACATGAGAAAAAGCTGTTTACTCCAGGAGCTGTGGAGCCTGAAGTAGGCTTCTCTGTAGCCCAAGATCGTATGGTATGGGTAGAAGTAGTAGCGGATAGATTTAAGGCAAAAAAATCCCTCAATGTGTCGTCTAAGTATATGAGCGACTGTTGGACTTCACAGGGTTGCTACAGTGTAATTAAGTCCTATAACATGTCAACCAAGAAACTAACTACACTCACCCATAAAAGTCGATATGGCGCAGCTGCCTTATCGTCAGACGCTACTAAGATCGTTGCTGTAGAAAGCGACATGAGTTATAACCACAGCCTAGTCATACTAGATGCAGACACTGGCCAGGTCTTAAAGCGACTCCCTAACCCTAAAAATTACTTCTACCGTACACCCCAATGGGCTGACGACGGCCGGCATATTGTAGCTATTAAATCAGTCCCCCCTACCTCCACGATTGTGTATATAGACACGCACACGGATAGGATTCGGGAGCTACTACCTTACGCTGAAGCGCATGTCAGCAAGCCTACCATGCATGGCCAATACGTGTTCTACAGCAGTAACTATAGCGGGATCGATAATATATATGCAATAGATATAGCGACTGGGCAACGCTACCAAGTGACCTGTAGGAAGTATGGTGCTTACCATCCGGCTGTTTCTAAAGATGGACGCTGGCTACTATTTAATGACTTTACTAAAGACGGTATGCATGCCGCCCAAATGCCAATTGTCCCTGCCCAATGGAAGCCTATTGAGCAGATAGAAGATCGCTCAATACACTATTATCAGCCGATGGTTGACCAGGAAGCCGCAGGTGATGTATTTGCGCAAGTTCCTGACAATGCCCATCCTGTAGAACGCTACTACCCTTGGATGCGCCTGATTAATTTCTGTGGCTGGCATCTTGATCCTTACATAGGTCCTGACAGGCATAACACAGCCGGATGGTCTTACAAACTAGAGATTGCTGCTAAGTTCCAAGACATCCTGGAAACATGCGCAATACGGCCTATCTACCGGCATGACTTTAAAAATGAAGAAGGCACTTTCGTGGTGGAGAGCACATATACCGGCGCATATCCTACATTCATTTTTCGCCCTAGCCTTAGTAGAGACTATGCCAAAGGAATTACTACTAATAAAATCCTGCGGCTGGGCATAAAGTGCCCCTTGCTTCTAGATTTCGGCCAGTTCACACACAAATTTTCGCTAGGAACCAGTACTGATTTGTATGCGCGTGGAAACGCGACATGGTCTACACAAAAGTATGTATTTGAGGCACTAAGGTACGCTAGAGGCGCACTAAGAGACATGCTGTTCCCTTGGAGACAAGATATACATATTGCTTATCTGCATACTCCATGGGGCAGTACGGTAGGGGGGAGCCAGTTTCTGACCCAGATGAGTTTATACTTCCCAGGCATCCGACAAAATCAGTCCATCCACCTACAAGGAAGCTGTAACTACATACATGCTCCGCAACTAGCCTTATTTGACCAGTGGCTATACAACAGGAAGGTTCCACAAGCCTTTAAAAAAGATTGGAAGAGTAATACCATAATGTATGGGAAAGTAGCCTACGCATTGCCACTCTGGTATCCTGACTGGGACCTGCCGCCGCTTTTGTACGTGAAGCGTATACAATTGACAGGTTCTTATGAACAGCATTACTATCCCCGCATTGCCCCAGTCAGTAGGCATCAAAACCAGTATGTAGGCGTAGATCTATCGACGGTTACGTGCTTCCCTATGATCATTTCCCTGCCTGTACATTTTGAGATAGGCTTGAAGTGGCGTTACAGAGTAAACCAGCCTTCCTATACAAGATACAACAAGCAGCCGTCCAGGCTACGCTTTGGCTTTATCCTAAGAGTGCTGTAGTGGTTGGTGAGGAAAGCTATCCGAAAACGATGAGCACCTAGGGAGTTAGTTCGCTACTTCAGAGAAAAATTTAATGCGCATGAGCCTTAGTTCATCTTCTTCAAATTCTCCTTCAAAAGCTTCTTGCGCTTCTTTGATGCAGTCCGTCTCCGCCTGCATAAAGTAGTCATAGATGTCTTCCTGCTGCTCTGGGGTCAGGAGCGTGTCAATGTAGTAACCTATGCTGAGCTTAGTGCCGGCGTAGCAGATTTGCTCCATTTCTTTTACCAGCGCCTCCATGCTAATAGAGCGCACAGCGGCAATCTCTTCTAGGTCTACTTTGCGGTCTACCTGCTGTATGATGTAGATTTTATTTTTGATTTTGTCGGAACTAGACTTTACCACGATGTCTGACGACGTTACAATGTTGTTTTCCGCTACATAGCGCTGTATTAATGATAGAAACGGAGCCCCAAACTTTTGGGCTTTGCTCATACTAATGCCATTTACACGTGCCAGCTCCTCTAGTGTAGTAGGATAAACCAGAGACATTTCTTCCAGTGACGAATCCTGTAGTATTGCAAACCCAGGAATATTTTTATCCTTTGCCACTTCGTCTCTGAGCTTTTCGAGCATCTTTAGCAATACATCGTCCTGTACTTTCTGAGGCATATCGGTGTCAGGTTCAGTGGGAAATGCATGGTAAGCCCTGTCTTCCTGCAATGTTACGGCAGTATTTCTTTCCAAGAAAGCCTGCCCCATCTCCGTCAGTTTGAGTACATCCTCAGGGATCACTTCCTTTCGCAAAAGCCCTAAAAGCTGTAGTTGATATATCACAGACTGCCAAAAAACTTCTCCATGCTCTTTCCCCTGGCCAAATACGGGTAGCGTTTGGT
>JBCBHC010000089.1:0-2911 GCA_038526075.1 Bacteroidota bacterium
TGTTCGTCAAAAGACAACGCTAGGGCAGCAGGTGGCAACGTACATCAATGAAGGAATGTTAGCTCCTGATGCGTTGATCATGGATATAGTGGCCCAGGAGATAGCTACACAACGCAGCAGTAAGCAGTTCCTATTCGATGGTATCCCCAGAAGCATGGTACAAGCGTTGTCTTTTGACGAACATGTTCCCTCAGTAAGTCACCTGGTGCAATATGAATGAGCTGATATTTTTCGATGAGCTTTTGGCTTTGCGTTCCTTTGCCAGCGCCCGGAGGACCTAATAAAATGACGTTAGGCATCTTAAATTCTAGTTACGTAGGTTGGCTGTGTATGCATTCCAATCACTTGGGGGAGGCTGCGTCACTTAATTACCTCAAAGCCCGTGTAAGGCTGTAGTGCCGCTGGAATGCGGATGCCGTCCGAAGTTTGATGGCTCTCTAGCAGGGCTACCACAATGCGGGGCAAGGCCAGCGCGCTCCCATTTAGGGTGTGGGGGAAGTGGCGTTTCCCTTGGGCATCTTTGTACCGCAGCTGCATGCGACGCGCCTGATAAGCGGCAAAGGTACTGACTGAGCTGACTTCTAGCCAACGCTGCTGGCCTGCAGCCCACACTTCCATGTCATACGTCATAGCAGCAGAGAAGCCTAGGTCTCCTCCACAGAGGTTTACTACGCGATAGGGAAGCGCTAACTGCTCCAGTAGCAGCCTTACATAGGAGCACATCTCCTCCAGCGCTTGCTCAGCCTTCTCGGGTACTTGCACTTGTACAATCTCTACTTTGTCAAACTGATGTAGCCTATTGAGCCCCCGCACATGGCTTCCCCAGGAGCCTGCCTCCCGCCGGAAGCAGGGTGTGTATGCCACATGCTTAATCGGGAATTCATTTGCTGCCAGCATCACATCGCGGTACATGTTGGTCACGGATACCTCTGCCGTAGGGATCAAGTACAGTGACTCCTCCTTCAGCTGATACATTTGTCCTTCTTTGTCTGGCAGCTGACCTGTGCCGTAAGCCGATGCTTCATTGACTAGGATGGGAGGCTGTATTTCCTCATAGCCAGCCTTCCGCGCTTCGTCCAGGCAGAAATTAATCAATGCTCTCTGTAGCCTAGCCCCTAGGCCTCTGTACACCGGGAACCCTGCGCCCGTAATCTTATTGCCTAACGCAAAGTCCACTAGATTGTACTGTTGCGTAAGCTCCCAGTGTGGTCGTAGTGTCGCATCGCTTTTAGCTACCTCGCCGCTCTGGTACACCACTACGTTGTCGCTGGCGCTGTCCCCTTCGGGAACGGCGGATGTGGGCAGGTTAGGAAGTATAGATAGCTGCTGGTGTAGCGCGCGCTCGTGGGCCTGTAGCGTTTGCGTAAGGTCTTTTAATGCAACCTTGAGCGCGCTTGTCTTCGCTTTAGCTACTTCCGCTGCTTGCGCCTTCCCTTGCTGTATTAATTGACCAATCTGCTGAGATTGCGTGTTCAAGGCCGAAGCAGTATTGTCTAGCTGTAGCTGTGTGGCCCTGCGTTGCTGGTCTATGGCAAGGAGTTCTTCGATGATATCTGCTGCTCGTGCGAAGTACTTCTTTCGCAGCCCTTGGATAACGGACTCGGTGTTTTCTCTGATGTGATGGATGTCTAGCATAATGCAGATGAGCGGTGCGCTTAGTATCGATAAGGAGTTGGTTCAAAAGGCTGGCGAGAAACTAGATAGCAAGCACAGAGATGCTTTAGGATGTTTCACAGAGGCTAGCTCCCTCACAGCGCGCGTGCTTTTCAAAATGAAACTCGGGAATGAATGCCGTTCTGTCAATTTGTGTAGCAGTTCACAGACACAAAGTAACGCATTTCGTGGCGAAACGGTGTATAGATCTTTCTACACAGAAATAACATTTTGAGAAGAACCGCCACAAAATCCTTGACTATTGCGTAGGATTGATCTATTATTGCACGCTCTGATGATCAAGAGGCGTTGCTAATCCCACACATGCCCCGTTCATTCAACGAGGCGTACACATTGCCCTCCACGTGAATGATTTCCCTCCTGGCTTGGTAAGTGATATTCGAAGTACTGAACGTACGGCTGTACTTTGTCTAGGAAATAAATGTGTGTCTAAGTGGTCCTTTGTCGTGATCGTTTGCCTGCTTGGTTTGGTCTAATACCCTCCTAATTGCCTTTGCCTATCCCTATTCCGCTGCGCGGAGGAGTGTTGTAGAAGGGCATTTGATGTACGCTAAGCTGTTCTGTGTCGAGGTAATGAGGTAGCTGGGCAGCTGCCATTTGTCTAAATTTTCTCTACCCCATCAATTGTTAACATGCTGTGTGCGCCCCCATTGTTAGGGCGCAGCTTTCTATTAGGAAGGAAGCCTTGGTAGTAGTGTCTTACCAAGCTACACCTTACACCGGTAGCATACAGCTCCGATGCTTTTCTCATCAAAAATTATCGTATTCGTTTTAGTATTACTTATTAATCACTCATATAACTAACCTCTATCCATGTATAATATAGAAGAACTCAACGCGCAGCTTATCTCAGAGCTGAGAAAGATTGCGGAAACACTTAAGATTAAAAACGGAAGTAGATTGACCAAGCAAGAGCTTGTATATAAGATCCTGGATCAGCAAGCGATTATTCCTGAGGCAGAGTTGCCCCCGAAGATCGCCCTCGCTCCCAGGGAAGCTGAGGCGCCAGCGCCCGATGCAACGACGCGCTCAAAACGCGACAACAAAACCAAGCCTAGTAGAAGCGAGCAATTACCCAAAAATAATGGGAAGAGCGCTGCGCAAGCTCAGCGCAGCGAAGGAAGCAAGAAGCGGCATGATAGCAATGACGTGGATGTGGCGATTGAGAGTGAAGGTGTGCTCGAGATTATGCCCGACGGGTATGGGTTCTTACGCTCATCGGTCTTAAGGCTGAAGA
>JBCBHC010000090.1:0-2907 GCA_038526075.1 Bacteroidota bacterium
CAACGCTATTTAGGCATAGACATGGTATCATGTGTAAAGTGCAGACTGTATGGTTTCAGGAGTTATGTTTTGCTGTATACGCCAATAGCTATTCCGCTTACCTATTGCGGGGACTTCAGGGTCTAGTACTACAAAAGAAGGGGTCGTTGTTTGCTGCAATAATTTTGCAGTGTGGGCGTTTATCTCTAATAGTTCTAGGAGAAATCCTAGGCGTTTGATAACAGCTTGAGAGCCAAATTGCTGGCTGTAGGTCAGTAATTTGACCATATCCAAGCGCTCTTTGGCTAGATGTAGTGCTCTAGCTATTTCTACGATGCCTCCAGCATAATTTGGCCGAAATAATGCATCGATGAATGTTTTCTCTAGGTCTGAACACGGTACTTGGTTAAAGGCGTTGATCCAGACTGGGCTGTAGCCAAAGAAGTGGGCTGTGTTGTGGTAGACAAATTGGAAGGGGATTTCTTTAACGTGTAATGTAGATGGCCGTATGGGATTGTCAACGACGATGTATTCTCTCAAGGCGGGCTGCGTGGAGAGTCCATGAATTTGCATCGCGGCATGGTAAGCAATGTAGTGCTTTTGGTTTTGAACCAGGATATTGGCAAGTAGGTGCCAATTGGGCATAAAAGAATGCGCTGTTTGCTCGTACGGGATGACGTGGTAAAGCCCTTTTTTAAGCCTCATCAGCAGTCCTTTCTGCGCCATTCTGCTCATTATCTTTTCGACTGCATTGTCTGATAGCTCTGGGTATACAGCTTTGGCACTTTCTAGCGTGATATAGGGTAGGTTTTGATGTTGCAGGTTTTGCAGTAAAGTGGCATGCTGTGGAGATATACTTTTTCTTTCTGTGTTCATAAGCTGACTAAAACAGTCAGTACAATGATACGAAACATAATTTTGGGTGGCAAATGTTTCTGGAGATGGGTTCTCGCTAGGTCTGTTACTATGCGCTAATAGCTGGCCATAAGGGCCAATCAAAGTTTTCTCCTACATTCATATAGATACATTGGGGGCTAAACGATTCGGTAGCGACCTTTACTATTGAATGCTCTGCTTTTAAATAGATTGTGACCATGCTCTTAGAGAACGGCAGTAGAAAATAGTAGACGCTGTTTTCGACCGTGCAAAAAGGAACACAGTAACTTACGCTGCAATTAAAAGGATGATAGAGGCTTCTGGAACACACGTTCGTATTGCTGGAGGTAGTACGCATGGGGAAATTATTGCTCCGAATGGTTGCACGATTCCTGGAGGTATTGTTTACCACGGTGGCAATACTATCTATGGCCATAATATTGAATTCATCCAAGCACAGTTTCTTTATTTAGGGCTGCGACCTAGGTCGTAAAGCCAAGACCAATCAGTATCACCTGTAGTGCGTCCGCTTTGTCATTTTGCTGCAATAGGCTCGTCATCTCAATTGTCCTCGTTCAACGAGGTAGTGGTGAGGCACGATAGAGGTAGTACTTGTATACATGGCTTACTAATGCGGTAATCGTTGGTTATTTGAGCAGTTTTATTTACTCTTATTTATCGTGCCACTTGCGTTAACAGAACGCTTGCCTTAGCTTTAGACGCAGAAAAACCAGAAATCGCTCGATGCTATGTATGTTCCTTACGATCAACTACCTGCTACAACCCGTACTTGGATATACCAAGCGGGCCGCCCGTTAGCAGACTATGAACGGAAAGCCATCCTCGTAAGTGCGGAATCCTTTGTGAACAATTGGTCATCGCATGGGCAGTCGTTACGCGGGAGCGTGGCCATGCTTGCAGACCGATTTTTAATCATAGGCGTGGATGAAAGCTATAAAGCAGTGTCTGGCTGTGCCTATGATACTTCGTTAAAGTTTGTGGAAACGCTGGAACAATCAATAGAAATTCCTCTACTTGACAGGAGCCAAATTGCATTCCGGAATAAGCAGGCTAAAATTTATACGGTACCTCTTAGTGAGATTCAAGAAAATATGGCTAACAGCCGTATAGCTGCCGAAGATGATATCTTTGACACAAGTCTTACTACCAAAAAGGAAATTGAGAACAAGTTCCCGATGCCTATCATGAATTCCTGGGCAAGTAGATACTTATAACTGTCAGGCTCGGGTTTAGGTTGTTATTAATCAACCACCCTCAGAAAAACAAGTGAAGTCATGATTGGATCGAATTGATAAAATATTGTAACACAACACAATGCTCACGCTTATGGAAAGTACATCACTCATATACATAGATATTGCCATCTTTATTTTCTTCTTCTTACTCAACATAGCGGTGGGTTTTCGGTACCGAAATGCCAGTACTACCTTCAGAGAGTATGCTATAGGCGATAAGAAGTTCTCTACTGCCATTCTTACGGCGACCATTGTAGCTACTTGGATGTCGGGCAGTTCTTTATTCATAAATCTTGAAGGGACTTACGGTCGGGGGCTTTATCACGCAATAGCTACAATAGTAGGGATAACTTTGGGGCTTCTAATTACAGGCTATGTGGTGGGGCCCCGCATGAGTAAATTTCTTAACAATGTTTCTGTGCCCGATTCCTTGGGCAAACTCTATGGAAAGCACACGCAGATTATTACAGGTATAAGTGCTGTTTTAAGTAGTATTGGTTATGTCGCTATCCAGTTTAAGGTTATCAGCAAGATATTAGGCATTCTTTTTAACTACGAAGGGCCAGAGGTTGTCATAATTTCGGCCACTATTATTACGCTCTACTCATTCTCTGGGGGAGTCAAAGCAGTAACCTTTACAGATGTTATTCAGTTTCTCACATTCGGTGCACTATTGCCCATATTAGCACTCACAATTTGGTATAACTTGGGGGATGCTGATAAAGTGCTGAATAACATCTGTAAAGGTTACTGCTTTGACTCCCCCAGAGAATGAGTAGAGCGTAATAATAGTGGC
>JBCBHC010000091.1:0-2870 GCA_038526075.1 Bacteroidota bacterium
CAACGGGTATCGTTCTTGGAAGAGAACTTACTGCCAGCAAGCCGGTAAAGGGTTAGTTATAACTCCATAAATATGTTCGTTGGAGTATGCACGTCTATAAGTTAGCTCCTAGCTTACACGCCTATAGCTCCATCCACCTCGACAAGCACAATACGCTCTGGCGGCAATGGGTTCCAGAAGTTAAGCCGGAGAAATAGCTGGGCTGCGACTACCACATCTTGCGCGCAATAATCAGCAATTTTATCTAGCTCCTTTTTGTGATAGTAATAATGGTTCACTTCGCTTCCATTCATGATTTCTTTACTGGAGGTGATACCTAGTAAAGTGGCTAGTAGGTGAAGGGAAGTAAAACTCTTTCTATCGCCAAATTTCCACATCTCCATTGTATCTAGATGGCGTACTTCCCAGGGCTTCTTGCCAGCTACGTTGAGTACTGATGGTAAGGGGATCCCATTTACTACCATCCGGCGGCATAGGTAAGGGAAGTCAAATTCTTTGCCATTGTGTGCGCATAGTTGTAGGGCACTTGAGGGGAAGTGGGTCTCTAGTAGATTCTTAAAGTCATGAAGCAGTGCTTTCTCATCATGTCCACGTAGCGACTTAACCCGCAGTATAGGTAAGTCACCTTCGACAAAACTGATATACCCCAGTCCTATCACAATGACTTTACCAAATTCTGCGTAGATAGGTGCCCTATCAAAGAAAAGATTTTGGAACGTTTCTGACTCATACCTACGAATAGTAGCTGCTTTTTTATCCCAAAGCTCTTGCATAGGGGTAGTTAGTGCCTCGTAGCGATCTACGCAAGACACTGTTTCTATGTCTATGAAAAGAATGTTTTGCAGAAACTGCTTTTGATATGATTGGTTCATGGTATTAATTAACGTGCCTTGAAGCGTACAGCCCCCTAGCTACCAAGTTCTACAAGCTTTGCGTTACTTTATCAAGTCTATAACTTCGCTACAATTCACTACAAAGATTATCTTATATGAAAACTACTAATAAAGCTCCTGACCTCACAAATATAGACCAGCTAGATGCCAAAGACTACATCATCATCAAAGGAGCTGCTGTCAACAACCTTCAAAACTTAAGTGTAGCCATTCCACGCCACCAGCTGGTTGTTATCACTGGCTTGTCTGGATCAGGCAAATCTTCGCTGGCCTTCGACACGTTATTTGCGGAAGGGCAGCGGATGTACGTAGAAAGCCTTAGCTCCTACGCCCGGCAGTTTTTAGGCAGGATGGAAAAACCTGCCGTTGAGTATATACGTGGTGTAGCCCCTGCCATAGCCATAGAACAGAAGGCTCATACTAAAAATGTACGCTCTACCGTGGGTACCGTAACAGAGATTTATGATTACTTGAAACTACTTTACGCCAAAGTTGGCACTACTTACTCCCCGGTTAGCGGCCAACCTGTAACCAAAGATAGTGTCTCTGATATTGTGGACTACGTACAGCAGCAGTCTAATGGGAGTAAGGTGATAATCCTGGCGCCGCTGCACGTTAAGAAAGATCGCGGCTTGTTAGCTACCCTCAAGGTCGAGCTGGGCAAAGGATTCACCCGTGTTATGCAGAATCAGCAGCTATTCTTTATAGAAGACTTGGTAGAGGGCAAGCAAAAGCTTGCTCCCAGGAAAGACGTCTACGTACTCATAGATCGCGTAGTAGTAGACAAGAATAATGAAGAAACCCAGTTCAGGATCGCAGATTCAATACAGACAGCTTTCTTTGAGGGAGAGGGCGTATGTTTGATAGATGTGGTGGGACACAGCCAGCGTACTTTCTCTGACAAATTTGAGCTGGATGGTATACAGTTTGAAATACCTTCTGTCAACCTATTCAGCTTCAATAACCCATATGGAGCATGCCGTACTTGTGACGGGCTAGGCCTGGTCATCGGCATAGATCCAGACAAAGTCATTCCGAACAAAGATATATCAGTAGCAGAGGGTGCAATTTTCCCCTGGAGAAACGACGCAATGCAGAAATGGCTTAAACCGCTATTACAGTGTTACAAGAAGTTTAACTTTCCAATACACCGGCCATACGTAGACTTGACCCCAGAGCAGCAGCAGCTACTGTGGACTGGTAACAGACATTTTAAGGGTCTGAATGACTTCTTTGAGTATTTATCGTCCCGTGCATATCAGATTCAGTATCGGTTGCTGCTGTCTCGTTACCGCGGGAAGATGCCTTGCCCAGATTGCAAGGGAACTAGAATCCGGAAGGATGCTTCCTACGTAAAAGTAGGTGGTAAGTCTATTACTGATCTCCTATTACTACCTGTAGAAGACTTAATACCATTCTTTGCTTCGCTAGAGCTTGCGCCGCATGAGCAAAAAATTGCTGAGCGTGTGCTCGTAGAGCTACGCAATCGTTTAAGCTACTTAGACCAAGTAGGGCTTAGCTATCTGACGCTCAATCGCCAGGCCGCTACGCTATCGGGTGGCGAACATCAACGGATCAAGCTGGCCGCCTCTTTGGGCAGTACGCTTGTAGGAACCATGTACATTCTGGATGAACCCACCATTGGCTTACATCCCCGTGACACCCGTAGGTTGACCGAAATTCTGGTACAACTCAAGCAGCTAGGCAATACCGTCATAGTAGTGGAACACGAGGAGGAAGTGATGCGGGCAGCAGACCAGCTGATAGACATTGGCCCGGAAGCAGGTTCTGGAGGTGGTAAATTAGTATTTCAAGGCAACTGGGAAGCGCTCAAAGAATTTAAGGATAGCCACACTGCGCGTTACCTTAACGGTATTGCTACTATTCCTGTACCTAAGAAAAGGAGGCCTTGGGATCGTTTTCTACGATTTAAAGGAGTTAGAGAAAATAACCTCAAAAACATTGAAGTTACCATTC
>JBCBHC010000092.1:0-2829 GCA_038526075.1 Bacteroidota bacterium
CAAAAAAGGGGAGAACATCATTAAGGCCATTCAAGAGCTATATCCGCTCAAGAACGCTGCATAACCTGAGTAGTTACAACAAGAGTACTTATGGCCTTACAGTCCACAGAGCTATGTGGAATTAAAACGTTGTACGTCCCAGGCCGTAAAGCGGTACAATGATCGTCCGCACTGGAGTTTAGGTCTGCTCACTCCTTCGGCTTATGAAGCGTTATCCACAGAGGAGCAAAAAGAAAAAAAGAAGCAAAAAAAGAAAAATCCACGCTCTAACAATAATAGCAGTAGTAGTAATAAATTAAACTCAAAAGAGGTCAACGCTATTTAGGCATAGACATTATGCAACAACGCCACAGTAAACTACAACCACATAAACGCAATACTCTAGGGGGTCACGCAGTACCTGAGTTCATTCGCATCTGCCCTTTCACATAGGTTAGGAGTGCGTGCCTTCCATCTGGATGCAACCACTGAATGTTTGCATCACGTCCAAACCATGCCATCTGGCGTTTAGCGTAACGGCGCGTATTGCGTTTCAACAGCTGCAGCATTTCCTCTTCACTATACCCCCCCTCCAAGTAGCTAAATACCTCCCTATAGCCTACTGTCTGCAGGGCATTACAGATTTTGTATGGGTATAGTGCAGTAGCCTCTGCCAGCAATCCTTGCGCCCACATATAGTCTACTCGTTTATCAATTCGCTCATACAACTCGGCTCGCTCACGCGTAAGTCCTACCTTAATGATATTAAAGGGGCGTTGGGTAACTTTCTTCTTTCTAAATGCATGATAAGGCTTACCTGTAGCTATGCACACTTCCAAGGCACGAATAACGCGACGGGGGTTGCGAAGGTCCACTGTCCGGTAGTACACAGGGTCTATTTGGGCAAGTTCTTCGGCTAAAGCCGCGATTCCTTCACGCTGGAGCCTACCATTGAGTTGCTCACGTAGCTGCAGGTCTACTGGAGGCATAGTACTCAATCCTTCGCATACTGCTTGTAGATAAAGTCCGGAGCCTCCTACCATGATCACTTGCTCATGTTGTAGGAATAGCTGATCTAGCAACGCCAGCACATCGCGCTCAAACAACCCGGCATTATAGACTTCTTGCACTGGCAGAAAGTCTACGAAGTAGTGGGGAACTGCTTGACGCTCTTCCGCAGTAGGTTGTGCAGTACCTATTGCCATGTTTTGATAAAACTGACGTGCATCTGCCGATACAATGACAGTATTGAGGGATTGTGCTAATTGAACACAGGCCGCAGTCTTTCCTACTGCAGTAGAACCCACGACAGTAATCAAATTTTTGGCAATGTGAGGCATGCGCTGTCAGTTATGAAGCAAATATAATTAGCTGGTTGGCCAAGTGGCGAGACAAGCCGAGTGTACTGTATCGCATGGGGTGCGTCTAAGCGTATAGTGTGGCTTTCATCTTTTTTTTCTAGCTCTAAATCGCCAAGTAAGGGGTCCGTAAATAGTCACCCTTAAAAGAAAATGCAAATGTGGACAGGTCTAGCCAAAGATTAAGCCTTAAGGCGAATTTTCGATACGCTCAACAAGATAGAGCGGTATTACACGAGCAGAAAAAACTGTGTGGAATAGTACTATACTCCACTCTTAGTCAGTATTATCTCTGCTTTTTGCTTATCGCTGGCATGCAGTATATATTCGTCGGCTTGAGTAAATAAGCACATTTCTTATGCAAGACTTGATTGCAAACCTACACTGGCGCGGTATGGTACATGACCTAATCCCTGGTACTGAAGCACAGCTTCAGAGGGAGCGTACCGCCGCTTATATCGGCTTCGATCCCACAAGTCCCTCGCTGCACATTGGCAACTTAGCTACCATTATGTTACTCAAGCACTTGCAGCTGGCAGGGCACCGGCCTGTGATAGTAGTGGGGGGTGCTACTGGCATGGTGGGGGATCCTTCAGGAAAGTCGGTGGAACGAAGCCTCTTGAGCGAGGAGGAATTACGCCACAATCAAGCATGTATTAGCCAACAGCTGCAACAGTTTTTAGATTTCTCTGATGCACCTAATGGGGCTTTGTTGCTCAATAATCTGGACTGGTTTCAAGAGATGCATTTCTTGCAGTTTCTGCGAGAGGCTGGTAAACACATCCCGGTAAGTTACATGCTAGCTAAAGAATCGGTCAAGCGCCGCTTGGAGACAGGCATCTCGTTCACGGAGTTTGCTTACCAACTCTTACAAGCTTATGATTTCTATTATCTATACACCCACCATGACGTCAAGCTGCAAATGGGGGGTGCAGACCAATGGGGAAACTTGACGACGGGCACAGAGCTGATCCGCCGCAAATTAGGTGGCACAGCCTTCGCACTCACCGCACCACTCATTACCAAAGCTGATGGCAGCAAATTTGGTAAGACTGAATATGGAAATGTATGGCTAGATCCCACTATGACCTCGCCCTATGCTTTTTATCAGTTTTGGATGAATTGCACGGATGAGGAAGCACACGGATTTATCAAAGTATTCACGCTTCTAGACCAAGCATCTATTGAAGAATTGTACCAAGCCCACAGCGCAGCACCGCATCAACGTTTGTTACAGCAAGCCATTGCCCAAGAATTAACTAGCACCGTACATGGCCAGCAGGCTTACCAGCAAGCGCTTAAAACTACACACATTTTGTTTGGCAAGGCCACGCAAGAAGATATACAAGCGCTCAGTGAGCAAGACTTGCTTACCATCTTCGCTAACGTGCCGCAAATATCCATTAGCCAAGGAGCATTCATGGCCGCTACAGATATGACTACGCTACTATCTGGTACTACACAGGGCCTCATCTTTACCACCAAAGGGGAA
>JBCBHC010000093.1:0-2827 GCA_038526075.1 Bacteroidota bacterium
CGTCTCCGTGCTGTCTGCCCAAAAAATAACACCGAGCAAAAGCAGTAGTACCACACTCTTGGCAAACGACTGCCAGGGTGTCAATTCGAAAGCATCGCCAAAGCACCCACAGCTTGCTATGCGGCTAGAAGTAGCTGTGTAGAGAGTGAGTCCCGTGAAAAATAACGTGAGGAGCAGTAGTGCGATGAGTGTCCAATAAGGCTGCCAATGTACAAGTAAAGCAGCGCCTAAGACCACTTCGAGGGTAGCTATGCTTATGGCCAGGAAGAGGGTATAGGGCAGGAAAACGCGTAGATACTCACTCCACTGGCTGGCTAAGACATACAAATACTCTTCAATTTTGTAAGAAAAGCCTCGCGGGTCGTTGAGCTTGGCAGCGCCTGAAAGAAGGAAGGTAACGCCTACCACAAGCGTGGCAAAAAGACCACCATACTCATGGATGTTCATAGTCAAGTTTGATAAGTGCAAATACAGCGTAATTGATGATGTCTTGATAGTTGGCATCGACCCCTTCGGAGATGAGCGTAGTCCCTTCGTTATCCTCGATGCGTTTGATACGCAAAAGCTTCATCAAAATAATGTCTACGATAGAACTGAGCCGCATGTCCCGCCATGCCTCCTGGTAGTCGTGATTTTTGTCTGTGAGTAGCTTTGTCGTTGTAGTGATTACCTCTTCGTACAACGGTGCAAGTTCCTCATAGGAGAGCTCCAGGCGGGCGTCTTGCGCCAGCTTCAGCTGTAGAAGCGCCATCACACTGTAGTTGACAATGCCCACCAATTCCGGTGCAACTCCCTCTTCTACCCGCTGTGTTTTTTGTTCCTGAATGGCCCGAATGCGCTGGGCCTTGATCATAATCTGATCCGTCATAGAAGGCAAGCGCAGGATGCGCCAGGCCGTGCCATAATCACTTGTTTTTTGCTCGAAGATGCGTTTGCAAGCCTGTATAGCGCTGTTGTATTGTGATAAAGTATTGGCTTGCAAAGCAAATAATGGTTTAGTAAGCAGGGCAATTTAGCTTTTTTCTCTTAACAAAACCTGGGCTTGGCTGAGGCTAGCCGTAAGCGTGTTGCAAAGTGACGTAAAGCTTTCATGAAGCCTGTTAAAAGTCATATGGCAACAACCTTTAACAGTTAGATGACCAGGTAGTTCAATTTTACAATGGCCCAGGCGTGCTTTTTTCGACTATTTAAGCTATTTTCAGGGCTAAAGGTAGTTCTCTCCTGCATAATCCTTCCTTTGGTCGGCCGAGAACAGGTACTCAGGGCTGCTAAAAACGCATAGGATATAGATCTCTGGGGAATTTTTATGCGTAGCTGATTTTTTTACCGATAGACCTCTTAAGTACGATCTGGATTGGGCCACTTATTTAGCGTAGATCTTTTTGGTATCAAGTTGAGTTCCATGTTCGACGTGCTGTTGCTGGGGCTATTGCTGTACCGTATCTATCGACTGTTGGCAGGTACTACGTCTGTAAAGGCGTTGGCGGGTTTTTTATTACTTGTAGCGGCCTACTTCATTGCCGGCGCTGTAGGGCTACCGCTGCTGACGGCTATTTTAGGCCGGTTGATGGATGTTGGTATCTTGGTGTTCGTTGTCATTTTTCAAAAGGAAATCAGGCGCGTACTATTGTGGGTCGGAGACGTCATTACCTGGCGGGAAAGTAAGGTGTTGGGGAGATTTCTAGGCAACAAAAAGTCGCATAAGCAGGAGATAGGTGTGACTCCTATTGTGGAAGCGGCCAAGACACTGGCAGGAAGCAACACAGGTGCGCTAATTGTACTTTCTAACAGAGACCCCCTACACTCTTTCCAAGAGTCTGGAGAGCCCATTGGAGCTGCAGTTTCTAAGCGGTTATTGTTAGCCATCTTTAATAAAGAAAGCCCTCTGCATGATGGTGGGGTGATTATCTACGACAACAAAATTGCTGCTGCCAGGTGTATATTGCCGGTTACTGAGCGCCAGGATGTGCCTGAGCATTTGGGACTCAGACATCGGGCTGCTATAGGGATGACGGAGGTGACAGACGCGCTCGTACTCATCGTTTCAGAAGAAACAGGTCAAATCTCCGTAGCAAGAAGTGGGGTGACAGAAAGTAACCTCTCTACGCAGGAGACAAGAGCGGCTGTGTATGACTACCTTACAGGCAAGGCACGCACTTAGCAGCTACCGGCAGAGCGGGGCGTGCTTTGTATAATGCGCTTCCTTACTATTTTTGCCAAGCCAACAATCTAAATACTATGCGAGAGATACAGTTCAGACAAGCCCTAGCTGAAGCCATGAGTGAAGAAATGCGCCGGGATTCCGATGTTTTTTTGATGGGAGAAGAAGTGGCCGAGTACAACGGTGCCTACAAAGCGAGCCAGGGAATGCTTGATGAATTTGGTCCTGAGAGAGTAGTGGATACACCTATCTCTGAGCTGGGCTTTGCAGGACTCGGGGTAGGTGCTGCCATGAACGGGCTGAGACCTATCATTGAATTTATGACCTTCAACTTTTCGTTGGTCGCCATTGACCAGGTGGTCAACTCAGCGGCCAAGATGATGTCCATGTCCGGCGGGCAATTCCCGGTACCCATTGTCTTTCGTGGACCTACCGGCAACGCAGGCATGTTGAGCTCTCAGCACTCGCAGAGCTTTGAGAACTGGTATGCTAACTGCCCTGGACTCAAAGTAGTAGTGCCTTCTACCCCCTACGATGCCAAAGGGCTCCTCAAGGCGGCTGTTCGTGATGACGACCCGGTGATTTTCATGGAGTCTGAGCTGATGTACGCAGACAAAGGGGAAGTGCCTGAAGGAGAATACCTATTGCCTATTGGACAAGCTGCTG
>JBCBHC010000094.1:0-2781 GCA_038526075.1 Bacteroidota bacterium
TACCTCTCAATGTATCTCCTTTAAGATTACTTCTCAATCACCTGCATACAGAGTGCTTGTAATGCTTTTGCTTTATCTGGGAACCCTAGCCGTTCTGCCACAGGAACATAGAATTGCAGCGTTTCATTGGCTATAGCATGTCGTTTTTTTACATCTTTATGTCCAGCTATCGTACGGATATTATGCGTACGGTCAGCTAGCTTCACGTACAGCGCACGTACATTTCCTGTTCTTTCTAGCATACGCAAATTTTCTTCTGCTGAAAGTTTAATCTTGTAGATGCTATTGGGCGTACTCTGGAGATGCGTAACCAAGTCTACGACCTTAGCTGTTTCTTGCCCGAATACTGTTTCTATATGCTGCAAAAACATCCATGTATCCTCTACAGTGTCATGTAGCAAGGCACCCAAAATCGTATCTTGCTCTGTGTTATAGTCAAGCACTATTGTTGCTACAGCAAGGGGATGCAAGTAAAAGGGCTCGCCTGAATGCCGGCTAATGGGCCCATGGTACCATTTAATAAGTTCTATAGCCGTCTTTATCAACCCTATGTCTGCGTTACTACGTACTTCTACAGCTTTTAAGAATTCTTTTTCTTGTGCTTGTGCATCGATCTGGCCACTCTTGTAATGATCATTTGCGCGCACAGGCTTAGCGCCTAATTCCATATGGTGTTTATCCATATCCTTTGGCCTCACCGCTTTTATATCAACAGGTATCACATAGCATAGTGTAGCTTTTGCTAGCTGTAGACAGCCATAATGGGCCTTAACAATACGTTTACTCTCTTGTTCACTGAGCGCCTGTGTGTTTACAGCAGGGGCTATTGGAGAAGAAGCCAGATCAGGCCAGTAGATAGACTCTAAGGGAGGTAAGTGTTCCTGGGTAGTTATTACAATGCGTAAGGCCTCCTCTTGCCTGATATACCCCTCTTCTACATCATCGAGCTTGTAACTTATCCAAGTATCTTCTATGCCAAGTAAGAGGGATTGTTCATCGTCTAAATTGGTCGGAGTTTGCTGTTGTAGTAAAGTAATCCCTTTGGCTAAGAGATCAGCTAGTTTATCAGGATCACAAGTAAATTCGTTGTGTTTAGTGGTAATTCTATGGCGTAGAGGCTGTACACCCTTATCTCGTAAAGCTTCCAATACTTTAATAAGCCATTGCTTAATAGGTACTGTGGTGATCTGAAGTCTTAAATGATTCTGTACTTTTGTATCAATACCTTGCAGCTGGAATGCCATAGGAATTAAGCTAGCCTCAATGTCATGAAGCTGCTTGACGAATTCTCCCTCAACAGGTAGCTTTTGTAGCTCTCTGGCTACCTGAAGTAAATTTTGAGGTCCTATGTTTTGGATCGTTTGCAGCGTCTTGAGTCTCTCCTCAGCCGCTTGTAGCAGACTAGCTTGGTTAGCTTCATCTCTACTGACTAGCGTCTGATGCTGCTTGTCAACACGTTGTTGCCGTCTACGGGCAAAAATTAGGCCAATGATAGTAGCGAAAATACTTTGGTATACAAGCAAATACCCAGCACTGAAGTCTAACTGTAAGGATATAGGGCCAACAACTAAGCTGTAAAATAGACAACCAAGTACTACGCCTGATGCTGACAGAATGATAAAAGTAACCCAGTCTACTAGAACAACAAGGAACATAATGGTTAGTGCTACGTTTACTAGCCATTCTACGCTACCTTGAGTAAGTAGAAACATAACTGTGCTCGTGAAAGGAATACAATACAGCAGCGTGACGTGCCAGAAGGTAGGCATGTAGGGTAGGAGAGTTAGAGGCCATTTATCTTTAACTACCAGTAGGCCGCAGAATATGGCTCCTATAAAACGCAGATAGAGCATCAGGTCATATGCCTGCGCACTGCCATATTCCCACATAAAGTAAGGAACTATGTAATTGGCGATACAGAACACCCCTAGTAAAATGTAGGGAGCACCGTACCGTGCCACACTCTGTCGTGAATAATTGAAAATTCGTGCTGGCGTGGGGATCAGTTGGTTCAACTGAACCCAGATATTTTTACGTTGTGGCCTTAACAAATACTCTCGCTCATCTGCGTGATCAACAATGGCAAGCCCTTTGTTATGTACAATGTGAATCCCTAAGAAAACAATACCATTAACGATTACGCTGATGAGTGGAGAAAGATAATCCTGGTCTGATGGAAGTATCACCCCGCTTAGCAAGAGTACTGCTATTGTGATACCGGAAGCGACGTAAAAGGCATACTTATCAGGCTTAAGCCCTAGAACACCTGCGAAGAGAGGGAAAGCTAATAAGGGGCCAGCGAACTTGTAAGAAATCAAGACAAAACCGTATAAATTGTCTGCACGCATTAATCCAACAATGATAGCCAAGAAACCTATCAGCACAGTTGCAATACGTGTCCACAAGAGTTCATCGATGGCCTTATTTTTACGATTGTACAAGGGTCTAACTACATCATGCACCAAAGTTAGCCCCGCAGCATGTAAGAAAGAGTCAAAGCTAGACATAGTAATGGCAAGTAGTCCAGCTGCTGCAAGACCTTTAGTGCCTGTAGGTAGAATATTACGCACAATATGAGGCACTATAGGGGTGTTTGTCTCATTAGGGCATAAAATAATGCTGGCGAGCCCCAAAAGTAATAAAGTTACCATCAGTGCAAATAAAAATGTTGCAATAATAAAAAACTGAGCACGTAGCTGCTCTTTGGCTCTTCCCATCAGCATTCTCTGTATCAATGCCGGATCAATGACGGAAAATTGAAATACACTGAGTGATAAAAAC
>JBCBHC010000095.1:0-2776 GCA_038526075.1 Bacteroidota bacterium
CCAACACCTCCTTTCTGGTTGGCAATAGCGATAATTTTTCCCATTCAATTTTGAGTTTTTCGGTATCTATGGAGAGTAACAGCTCTCTGTGTACTCGTGCTAGAGTTTTGGCCTTCTGGAGATTTATATGAATCGGATGGTAGGCACCATAGTTGCGTTTTTACCATCGCGTCTGCCATAGAATCTACATTGCGCATGACAATCCTTCTTTCCACATAGCCAGTAAAGATATTACTTACAAGCAGCATAGCAAAGTCAATAGCGTAGAAATCTTCGATCTGCTGCGTAATTTGCTGTAAAGCGGAATTTCTAGCAAAGCTGAAGTATTATGGTGCCTGTACGCTATACTTCCACGGGGATATGCATGTGACTGCCGCGAGGAGGTACTTCCTCCGATCTAGTCTGCGAGTCGATATGTTGGTAGCACATCCACAAATTAGCAAGGAGCGTAATGTGATGGTTAAAGTGAGCGTACTCTACATCCGCTATGTGACCGTAGTTGACGGTAAGCAAAACATGTGGTGTGATCGAATTTATATGCTGCCTTGGCAGGATGCCTCTCTTTGGCGGCTTTTGCAGCAAACGTTCCAATGCTCATGGTACTGTGCGTGCGGCTTCATTTACACATTGAACCGGAAGTGTACGATATCGCCATCAGCTACTACATAGTTCTTGCCTTCTATATGTACCTTGCCTGCTTCTTGGCAGGCTAGTTCTGTTTTGTAGCGTAAGTAATCGGCCAGCTTAATGACTTCTGCTTTGATGAAGCCGCGTTCAAAGTCGCTGTGGATAACGCCTGCGGCCTGAGGCGCCTTCGTGCCTTGTGGAGTGGTCCAAGCCCTAACTTCTCGTGGTCCAGCGGTGAAGTAGGTGATGAGGTGCAATAGTTTGTAGGATGCTTGAATTAGTTGCTTAAGACCGGATGATTGTAGGCCATAGTCAGCTAAAAAGAGCTGCTGCTCATCAGGCGTTAATGTAGCCATCTGTATTTCTAGCGCTGCGCTCACCAATACCATTTCTGCATTTTCATCCTTTATCTCTTCTCGCAGCTGTGCTACGTGCGGGTTTGTGCCTTGTGCTAGGGTATCTTCGTCTACATTGGCTACATATAGAACGGGCTTGAGGGTAAGTAGTTGCCACGATTGTACTAGAGGTCGCTGTGCATCCGCTATGGGTATGTTGCGTGCATTGCCGCTTTGGGAAAGCTGTGCCTCAAACTTTCGTAACAATTCCAGCTCTTGCTTGGCGTCTTTGTCGCCACTTCTGGCGGTTTTCTCTACTCTCGCTATACGCTTCTGAATGGTTTCCAGGTCTTTGCACTGTAGTTCGTGATCTATGATAGCCTTATCGAAGGCTGGATCTACTTGGCCGGCTATATGGACAACTTGCTCATCCTGGAAACAGCGGATAACGTGTATGATGGCGTCTACTTCTCTGATATTGGCTAGAAATTTATTGCCCAGGCCTTCACCTCGACTCGCACCTTTGACAAGCCCTGCAATGTCTACAAACTCTATATGGGTAGGAATAGCCTTTTGTGCATTAACTAGCTCAACAAGTTGGCTTATCCTTTCGTCGGGTACGGCTACTACGCCTATGTTGGGCTCTATGGTACAGAACGGGAAGTTGGCTGCGTCTACGCTACCATTGGAGAGTGCGTTGAAAAGCGTGGATTTGCCTACGTTGGGGAGGCCTACAATACCGTACTGAAGTGCCATGTAATCGTTGGTATAATTTTATCGTATAACTTTTCCCTGCCGCCGGACAATGCCGCGTGTCAGGGAACTAAAGCTGGCGACCGTGACCACACGTCAAACTCTTTATCGCCCGTAAGGGGCTCTAAGGAGGTTGCTCTTAGCAATGCTTGGTATGGATTTGGTTTGACTTAGCGCTATGGCTGTAGCGGCAGGGAAAATTCGTGCTTAGACTACTGCACTACTAGATCGATGCGGCCTAGATCGGTACACACGCTGCCGAATGGCTTACCACAAAATTATACAATACTTCTTCTTTGCAAGCCAGTTGGACCCGATTGAAAAATCCTATAAGTTTGCGTTTCATTGATCATAATGAGTGCCTGTAGCGCAAAAAGCTCTTGGGGAGATGCCAGAGTGGTTAAATGGGGCGGACTGTAAATCCGTTGCTTCGGCTACGTAGGTTCGAATCCTACTCTCCCCACAGGATTCATTTGCTTATCTGATCGATTGCTCATTGACTTCCTTACTTCGGATAGGCTTTAATGCAAACTCAAGTGTAGTTAGAGTAGATTTAGTGCTCTCGACAGTAAATTGAAGGTACATAGATACCTTTCTTGGATAGCGGCTATATCTGCTCGTTTTTTGCCAACTTATCTCTATTCTGCTAGTCGCTTGTCCACTGGTATGTGTACACTATATATTAGAAGGCTTGCGGGTATAGGGTATGGTGTCAGTGAAGATAGAATAAGTTTAAATCGACAGTACTACCGAGTGCAGTCGCTAGCAGTGAGATGGTGCTCAACTATAGATTAGACGAGCAAATGACTAGATAAATAAATGAGCAAGCGGAAGTAGCTCAATTGGCAGAGCGGCAGCCTTCCAAGCTGCAGGTTGCGAGTTCGATGCTCGTCTTCCGCTCTCTACAGGCCGATGTAGCTCAGTGGTAGAGTACTTCCTTGGTAAGGAAGGGGTCACGGGTTCAAATCCCGTCATTGGCTCCACAAGCCATCTTCAAGGGAAAAATATGGTAGCAAAGACAATATTGTTTTGGGCTATCGTGCATGTGTGTTCTATATTTG
>JBCBHC010000096.1:0-2739 GCA_038526075.1 Bacteroidota bacterium
GGGAGTGTTCTTAGCTCACGACGAATCACGTGATCGTGTGTCATGGTGTTTCCTTCGATAATAATTTTGTTGATATACGTCTGGGGTCCTTCTTGTACACGTATCTCTAAATCTACCGTATTGCCTGTAATCCCTACTTCCACTGGTGACGCACGAAAGAATAGGTGTCCGTCGTCTGCATAAATTCCTGCTACATCTTTTCCCATAGGATTACTGTTGAGGCGCTGCTGGATCAGTAAAGGGTTGTATACGTCTCCTGGTTGTAGCGCCAGTACTTTTGATAAGCGGTCTACACTGTGCCGCTTATTACCTACCCACCTAATACTCCTTATGTAGTACTTAATGCCTTCTTCTATGGTGAGGTGTATATCGAGGAGTCCATCCCTTATCGGCTTTACTGATTCGGATACAATCTTGGCATCGCGGAAGCCTCGACTTTGGTAAAACGTAATGAGGCTTTTCTTATCTTCGCTAAACTTTACCTTATCGAGCTTAGATGAAGAAAGTATTATGTGTTTGGAAATATAATTTGATACGCCTTCGAGTGTGAGAGGGTGCCATAATACTCCCCCTTTTCTAATAGGACTTAATGTAAGTATCCTACTAAAGATGTCCTTAAATAGGCTAAGACGTGCTTTTTCGCGAGTGTATTGCATTTTGGTCTTTAGCATATCACTACTAATATTACAATTACCATGTATATGTATGGCATTGATAAAACACTTCTTGCCTTTTTTAACTGTTATAGTAAGGTGAACGTAGTTTTCACGCTCATGAACAGGTTTAGTGGCCAAGGTAACTACTGCATTATGATATCCTTGTTCTCTTAAATATTTAAGCAAGGCTCTCCTTGTATATTGCAGCAATGTGTCTGTGATGATATGCTCTTTCTCTAGTTTGACTTGCTTGAGAAGTCTTTTTTGCTCTTTGCCATCAATACCCACAAAAGTATAATCAGCAAGTCGGGGACTCTCCACGATAGCAATGGTGAGTGTAACATATCGCTCTTTAGTATGAGTGGCATAGATAGATACATCTTGAATGAAATCCTGTTCCCATAAACGTTGAATGGCTTTCTGAGTATTCGATCCGGGTAGTTGTATTGTGTCGCCAACTTGTAGCCCTGAAACAGCCACAACAGCTTCAGCCTCTAGTGACTGATTACCTGTAACTTCTATAGCCCGAATGGTGTAAGTAGCTGGAGTGGTATGGCTAAATGTATCGGCTACAGGCTTAGCTTGTATCCAGGAAGAAGGTATAGTACAAAGGAGAAAAATGGCTAGTAGGAGACTAGTGGTGCTGTATGGCGTTACATTCATGTTATGTTTCTCTTCAAGGAGCTACTTTACCAAATCTTCGATATCTTTTTTGATATGCCAAAATAGCCTCGTAAAAATGTTTTTTTCTGAAATCTGGCCAGAAGACTGCGGAAAAGAGCAGCTCGGCATAAATGGCTTGCCATGGCATAAAACCACTAGTACGTTGCTCGCCGCTAGTCCTTACCAATAAGTCTATATCTGGCGTCGTTCTAGTAGGCAAGAATTGCTGAAAAACCTTTGGCGTAATTTCATGTATTCCTAAGCGCCTTTCTTGTACAGCTTGAATTAGTGCCTTAGAGGCCTCTGTCAGGTCCCACCTACCACTGTAGCTCAATGCAATGGTAAGATGCAGGCCTTGATTTTTTTCTGTTGCCTCAAGAGCTTTTTGAATAGCTCTCTGGCACTTAGTAGGCAGTCTTTGTAAATCTCCCACGAAGGATAGCTTGACCTTATTCTCCGCAAGCTCTGTAAGTTCTCCATCTATCGTAGTAGCTATTAAATCCATCATGCCCGCAACTTCATCTGGCGGTCTATCCCAATTCTCTATGGAGAAGGCGTATAATGTCAGGTATGGTATATTGAGCTCTGCGCAGCCTTCTACGGCTTCTCGAACGCTATGCATGGCACTCTTGTGACCAAAAAGCCTCTCTTTGCCTCGCTGCATAGCCCACCTGCCATTGCCATCCATAATGATAGCTACGTGCTTGGGTAGCGTATCGGAATTAATTGAGGCCCTTAAGCTCGATAGTACTTCTTGCTCAGCTGCCACAATGGGTGCCTGGCCATGAGCAGGGGTATTTTTACTTAAAAGCAGTGCTAGCGTGATAAAGTAAAAGTTTTTAGTCATGGCCAGACTCGGTAGAGGACTTGCGCATGTAACTGCATGGAGGATCCTCAATTTGTAGCAATACCTCTCGGTACATAGTCCTGGAGAATGCTTCTAAATGATAAGCATAGCATCACCATAAACAAAGAAGCGATATTTTTCTTGAATAGCTGCTTGATAAGCCTCCATAATCAAGTCATATCCTCCGAAAGCTGCAGCATTCATGAGTGGTGCCGACCCAGGTAAGTGAAAATTAGTCAGAAGAGATGTGCAGATCTTGAAGTTGTAGGGGGGGTATATAAAGGTATTTGTCCACTGTTCGGTAGGTTTCAGCCGTTTAGACACAGATACGGAACTTTCTGTAGCTTTAACTACTGAGAATCCTATTGCACATACCCGCTTTTTGTGCTCTAAAGAATAGTTAATTAACCGAGTAGCACTTTCGTCAATAGACATATATTCGGAGTCTATTTTGTATTTGGTGATGTCTTCTACATCCACAGGTCTGAGACTACCTAATCCGATGTGTAGTGTGATAGGAACAATCTGAACTCCCTTTAACTCAAACACTTAGAGTTAAAGGGAGTTCAGATT
>JBCBHC010000097.1:0-2633 GCA_038526075.1 Bacteroidota bacterium
CTTTGACACCACCTCTACGTTTTCACGCCAATAGGTATGCTTAATAGCTTCTACAAAATTCTTTCTCAGTGAAGGATAGGCTTTCTTTTGTGCGGCCGGTAATAACCCTTTCATCTGGCTAGCCATTGTGGATATTTCTTCAATATCACTTGCTTCGCCTTTAATAATTTGACTGGTAGCTGTGGTGAGCATGTTTAACCCATTAGCCACAGCTTCTGTACTTCCTTTATATGGTTCTCTATCGAATCCATTTTCTATCTCTGACAAGGTTTCAGACATCTGTGCCAGTAACAAGGAATCTTGGTCAATTGATGCCATTATAGCTGCCTCCTGTTCATCTATAACAGATTGGTTAGTACGGTTACACATATTAGCCACTACGGATAAAACGATAATGCCAACTAAGGCATACCCAATTAATTTCAGTATAGTCTTCATCTTATACAATATTGATTAAATAAATAGGCCCGACTACTTACGCAGCCGGGCCAGCGATTTTACATTCTACTGGGACAGTAGTTACCCTACTTTGTTTGTTCATTGATGGGTCTCAAATGCCGCATAATTATGAGATGATACTCTAACTGCACGGCTACTGACAATTGGGTGGAGAGCTCCGTCAATTCCAGCAGCAGGTTTGTCGTCTCTTGCTGCATAATCAAAGGGATATAAATGAAAAATCAGATTGCACATTTCAAGGAGGCTCTCTTAATCAAGGATTGACTAAATATAATAGTTCAACTTTATATGTTGTGCTTTTCTCGGAAGGATTTTATTTCATTAGGTGCTACGCGCTCCAAATCATCTAGGAGTTCCCTCATTTGATCGTCAGAAATTTTACCACTAAGCTGTTGACTTAGCTCTTTTACCTCTTTTTCATACATCTTAATTATTGCTTCAAGGTTAATTCCTTTCGATATGGTTTGTACTATAACTCCTGGCTCTTCAATTTGAAGATCCTTCAACAATAAGTCATTGGGAGTTACATCAAAAAATTCGCAGATTCTCATTAAACCTGCTTGTTTAGGAAAACTCCTTCCTGTTTCGTAAGCTCCGATTTGCGACATACTAACACCAATCTCTTCTCCCAGTTCTTCCATTGTGATATCGCGCCTATTTCGAAGGTAGCGTAGATTCTTACCAAATGACATTTACTCTTATTTAAAAAGATTTATCCTGCAAAAGTCTTGCAACTCTTATTTTATAAGACTATATTTGTCACAAACAATAGTCACTATGCAAGATACTGCAATTCAGACTAAACCTAAAGTAACAAAGCTAGAAGCTTGGGTCTTAGAGCACTTGACACCTGTCCAAGTGGATGAAATAAGGGTTGCTTTAGATTGGTCTAAATACAAATACTCTTCTTCAATAAGACTTAACCGCTCTTGGAAATTAAGAGAAGTTGAGACGTTCTTCGACTTAATAGGATTGCCTCGTACTGAGGCCAATGATTACATACCAGCAGTGTTGATAGTGACTAAATAAGAATCATGGGATCACAAATTTGTTGCAAAGCAAAGTACCGAGCCGGGCAGAATAAGCCCCGGCTCTTTTCCCAGAAAAAAACAAATGGGTGTCTAACAATGGTTGGTTGGACATTACTTAAAAGAGCCGCGGGCCAGCTACCACCAGTGCCTGCGGCCTTCTTCTCCCCTACTGAGAAATTCAACTTCAATAATTCATAAAAAATGAAAGCCCGGTGTTTGCGGCACCAGGCTTGAGTACAAAACTACTTGTGTTATGTCAAGCAAAGATACAATTTTAACTAAAGAAAGGCAACGAGCCATAGCTGAAGCCCAAGACAGAAGGAGCTTTGTCAAGCGCAACTACATAATCTATGTATTTGCACTCATTGCTTTGGTGGCGGGTTCTGTTTTGAGCGCAGCTACTGAAGGTTGGCACATTTATTTCCGAGTAGATAACATTGTCATTACAGGCCTGCTAATAGCGCTCATAGAAGGGGCAAGTATAGGCATGGGCGGAAGCGCTATCAATGATATTAAAGCGGGAGTATTTAGTGGCTCTAACGCTGACTTAGCATTATTTGCATTGAAAACCGCCATCTACCTTGGAGCTACCTACTATAGTGTCACGCTCACCCTAGAAGGGGCTAGTCAATACGCGTATAGCCAACAAAAAGAAGTTGCCCCCCCTACCCTCATTGATAAGGATAGTATTGCCATGGCCTACGATACCACTTTGTTGGCAATCAATAATAGTATTTCAAAAATGGAAAGCACTACCTATCGCGGCACTATAACCCGTACAGCTAGTGCAAATCTGCAAGCTCTGTATGCACAAGCTGAGGTAGAGCGAAACAGGAAGGAGCAAGCACTGAAAGAAGCAGATAAGGACAATGCAGATATACAAGCCGATTGGGCCGCTACCGTAAAAGAGCAGCAAGGCTATTACAAAGGCTTTTCGGGACTAGGTGAGATTGTCAAGCTTGCGGCTATGATATTCATTGCGGTCTATAGAAAAGGCAGAGATAATGAATTCGGAATTCATAAGCTAGAATCGACATTAGGAGTTGATATTGATGGCGACGGGCACGTGGGCAGGCCTATTACAGAACCCGAGGGCGGCGCTTCTTATAGCTTAGTTACTGCCAGTACAGATAGCCCTCCTCC
>JBCBHC010000098.1:0-2535 GCA_038526075.1 Bacteroidota bacterium
CGCCAAATCGGCAAAGGAGTCCCCCAATACCGATCGCGGCTTAGGTTCCAATCAACCAAATTCTCGAGCCAATTGCCAAAGCGCCCTGTGCCCGTGGCGCCAGGCTGCCAACGAATCGTTTTGTTTAGCGCAATGAGCCGCTCCTTGCAAGCCGTCGTCTTGATAAACCATGCATCCAGTGGGTAGTAGAGGATCGGCTTGTCGGTGCGCCAGCAGTGGGGGTAGTTATGCTCGTACTTCGCTACCAAGAAGGCCTTGTTCTCTTGCTTCAGCTTGATGGCTAGCTGCACGTCGACGGACTTGTAGCCAGGGGCCTGACGTACCGCCTCCGACTCATAAGCCTCCTTCACATACTGCCCGGCAAAGTCTGTGATCTCTGGGACAAAGCGCCCCTGACGGTCCACGATAGGCACATACTTGTCTTTACCGCGCTGTACCGTAACCGGCGAGATATTAGCTTTCTGCGCCGCCCGCATGTCGTCGGCTCCAAAGGTGGGAGCAATGTGTACGATCCCTGTTCCCTCGTCCGTGCTAACGAAGTCCCCGGCAATCACCCGAAACGCTGGGCCCCCAGGCTGCACATAAGGCAGCAGCTGCGTATAAGTCTCGCCGACTAAGTCTTGGCCTTTGTAAAAGGCTATCACCTGCCACGGAATAGGCGTCTGGCCAGGCTGATATTGGTCAAAAGCGGTAGTATCTGTAGCCGCTGCAGTAGTGAAATAGCGGGGCACTGCTGCCTGGGCCAGAATCACGTTAACAGGCTGGTAGGTATAGGGGTTAAAGGTCCTTACCTTGACGTAATCTATACTTTTTCCCACAGCCAGGGCGCTGTTGGCAGGCAAAGTCCAGGGGGTGGTGGTCCAGGCCAAGAAGTAGTCTTGCGAAGTACCTGCTACCTTAAACTGCGCCACAATGGTGGTGTCCTTCACAGGTCTGTAGCAGCCAGGCTGGTTCAGCTCGTGCGCGCTGAGGCCAGTGCCCGCTGCTGGGGAGTAAGGCTGAATGGAGTAGCTCTTGTAGAGGAGCTTTTTGTCATACAGCTGCTTGAGAATGTGCCACAACGACTCCATGTAGTCGCGGCTAAAGGTCAGGTAAGGCTGCGCTGTGTCAAGCCAATAGCCCATCCGCGTAGTCAATGCATCCCACTGGTCCTTGTATTGCAACACCGTCTTGCGGCAGCGGGCGTTGTAGTCTTCTACGCTTATCTTGGTTCCGATGTCTTCTTTAGTAATGCCTAATTGCTTCTCTACCGCAAGCTCTACCGGCAGGCCATGCGTATCCCACCCCCCCCTGCGTGGCACATGAAACCCTTGTTGCGTCTTGTAGCGGCAAAAAATATCCTTGACCGTGCGGGATAGTACGTGGTGGATGCCTGGCGTACCATTGGCCGAGGGGGGACCTTCGTAAAAGGTAAACGTAGGTTGGCCGGCACGTTGCTGTACTGCGCGCCGAAAGGTGTCATGTTTCTGCCACAGTGCGCCCATATCTAGGGCAATTTGGGCTAAGTTCAGGGAGGTAAATTCTGGGAACGGCATGCTTGGGTTGATGGTCAGTAGGGGCAGCGGCTTGCGTAAGCATGCGAATTACGCAATTTTTGGGGAGGTGAAGAAGGTAGCATTAGCTGGTGTTATGGCTTCAGCACTTTCAATAAGTGTTTTGGCTTAAAATGAAGTTTAGTGCCTTCAGTAGGAGTACGGCACTACCCCGACTTTAACAGCCTTTCCCACAAGTTGCTACCTGCCAGCGGCATGTGAAGTTTTTGAGGTGCTACAATAGTGGCGTCAAGAAAGAATGCTCAAGGAAGCTGCTGAGTAGTAACCTCAGCAAGCACCTCGACAATGGCCACAAAGTCATTGGGCTGTAGCGAGGCACTCCCAATGAGCCCCCCATCCACATCGGGACACGCAAAGAAAGAAGCCGCATTCTGCCTATTACAGCTACCTCCGTATAGGATGGGTATGTGTTGTGCAAGAGACGTACTATAACGCTGGGCGGTAGCTTCCCGTATGCTGCGATGCATCTTCTGTACTTGCGCCGGCGTAGGCGTATCTCCAGTGCCAATTGCCCATACCGGTTCGTAAGCAATTATTACCTGCGCCATGGCCGCTTCATTGAGATGAAATAAACTAGCTGCCAGCTGTTGCTGCACAAAAGCCGTGGCTTTAGGCATTGACACCATGTGCTCCTCCTCACCACAGCAAAAGATAGGCTGCAAGCCACCAGCAATCACGGCAGAAACTTTCTTAGCCAATAGCGTAGCGGACTCATCCCACTGCCGCCGCCGTTCGCTGTGCCCTACCAGCACATAACAAACCCCCACAGAACGGAGTATCTGTACGGATACTTCTCCTGTAAAGGCCCCTGATGATTGATGGTGACAGTTTTGGGCACCTAACTGAACAAGACTTTGCGCGTGAAGACGCTCGCGGATAGCAGCTAGATGAGTGTAGGGTGGCATGAGCACTACTTGCGGCAGCGAAGCTGTTTGGTGCGAAAGCTGCTGTAGGATAGCATCTGCTAGCTGCAGGCCCGCTA
>JBCBHC010000099.1:0-2531 GCA_038526075.1 Bacteroidota bacterium
AACTCAGAGCTCCTCACCACTTATAGAAGTTCCTGCCCGAAGTTGTGATATACAGCGTTTCTATGGCGATGCTACTATGACCCAACATTTACTTACATGGAAACCAAAAATAACGCTAAAAGAAGGCCTACAAAGGTTTCTGAGAGAGCTACAAGATACCCTCAACTTAAACAAGGTTCGTTATGAAAATCTTTAAAATTATTCACGGATACCCCATGCGCTATAACGCTGGCTCTGAGGTGTACAGTCGTACACTGTGCCAAGCACTAGCTGATAAGCATGAGGTACAAGTCTTTACCAGAATAGAGGATCCCTTTCAGCTCGACTACATGATGCATCAAGAGCTGGATGTCAATGATGCACGGGTTTTAATCAACCTAGTGAATATACCCGGTATAAGGCACCAATATCGTTACCTTCACCAGAAGGTAGACCAGCAAGCAGCTAAAGTCCTAGATCGTTTTCAGCCCGATGTTGTTCATATAGGCCATCTGAATCATTTGTCCCTCACAATTACAGATGTCATAGCTGCCAGGAATATTCCTATCGTCTACACTTTGCATGACTACTGGCTGATGTGCCCTCGTGGGCAGTTTATTCAAAGGAATGCTGTCTCAGAGCCTTGGGCACTTTGTGATGGGCAAGAGGACGAAAAATGTGCTGTTAACTGCTACTCAGGGCACCTCTCTGGCCGTAGTGATACGCGTGCGCAAGAAGTAAAAACATGGAAAAAATGGATTGCTGATAGGATGCAGGCTATCAGACATATGGCTCAGCATGTGGACTTGTTTCTGGCTCCTTCGCAGTTTCTAATGCAAAAGTACATTAATGATTTTGGCGTCGATCCAGCCAAGTGTCTCTATATGGACTATGGTTTTGATCTCACGCGTTTTACTAAACGCAAGCGAGTAGCTGAGAAGGCATTTACTTTTGGCTACATCGGCACACATATTCCCGCCAAGGGTATTCAGCACCTACTACAGGCTTTTGGACAACTCAAAGGCGATTGTCAGCTGAAGATATGGGGCAGGTGGAGAGAAAGTTCTCCTCATTTGAAGGCTATACAGGAAGCATTACCGCTGGGTGCACAAGCACGCATTCAATGGCTGGATGAATATCATAATGAGAGAATTGTACAAGACGTCTTTAACCATGTAGACGCTATTGTGGTACCCTCTATTTGGTATGAAAACTCTCCGTTAGTCATTCATGAAGCGCAGCAAGTAGGGGTACCTGTTGTGACAGCAGATGCAGGCGGTATGAAGGAATACGTCCATCATGAGGTGAATGGGTTGCTTTACAAGCACAGAGACAGCGAAGACTTGGCCAGACAAATGCAACGACTTGTAGATAGGCCTTCTTTGGCTCAGCAGCTAGGTAAAAAAAGATACCTCTATTCAGCGACTGGAGACATCCCTAGCATTGAACGACAAACTGAGGAGTTAGAGCAGCACTACACTGAGCTTATCGCCAGCAAAAATGGCACTTCATTGCCCACCAAGCCAGGCCCTTGGCGGATCACCTTTGACACAAATCCAGAAGACTGCAACCTAAGATGTGTCATGTGTGAAGGTTTCTCACCCTATAGCAAAGCCCAAAAGGAAAAGAAAAGTCGCTGTGCTCCCCCTCGCCGGATGGACGTTGCTCTGATTCGTAAAATACTGGAAGAAGCCCAAGGCACCCCGCTCAGAGAAATCATCCCCTCGACCATGGGAGAGCCACTGATCTACAAACACTTTGATCAGATCATTGAGATGTGCTATACCTATAATCTCAAACTAAATCTTACTACCAATGGTACCTTTCCTATCAAAGGAGCAGAAACATGGGCCAAGCTTATTGTACCTGTAGGCTCTGATGTAAAAATTTCTTGGAATGGGGCTAGTAAAGCAACACAAGAGAAGATTATGCTCAGAACGAACTGGGAGAAGGTGCTGGCTAATCTCAAAACTTTCATCAGCGTTCGGGATGAACATTATCAGGCAGGGGGCAACCGATGTCGTGTCACCCTTCAGATGACATTTTTAGAAGACAATGTGCATGAATTGGCTGATGTAGTTCAGCTGGGCATTGATTTGGGGGTAGACCGTATTAAAGGCCACCACCTATGGGCTCATTTTGACGAGATCAAAAACCTTTCGATGCGGCGCAACGAAGAGGCCATTGATAGGTGGAACAGCGCTGTTGCCAAAGCATTGGAGGTAGCTAACAATAATCTACTGCCTAATGGAGAACGAATCATCTTAGAAAATATTGACTTCTTAAACAAAGAGGCTGTAGAAGACTTAGCGCCTGGCGGCACATGTCCTTTCTTGAATCAAGAAGCTTGGGTCAACACAGAAGGCAAATTTAGCCCTTGCTGTGCTCCAGACGAAGAGCGGGATAAGCTAGGTAGTTTTGGTAACCTGTACGATACTTCCTTGGAGAAGGTATGGACAAGTAAGGCTTATAATAGTTTAAAAAAGAACTATGTCCACCACCCTTTGTGTGTATCGTGTAACATGAAAAAGCCTCTTTTTTAAGGGGCTTTT
>JBCBHC010000100.1:0-2381 GCA_038526075.1 Bacteroidota bacterium
GTTTCACTAGGTAGTAGTGTTATAAACTTCGTTTAAAGCCTAAAAAAGCCGATAAGAGTACCTGAGTAGTTACGTTTTATCCTTTATTGCTCTGCTTTTAAATAGATTATGAACACGCTCTAAGGGAAATGTCAAGGATCGGTATCGCGCTTTTGCTTTTCTACCTGTTCTGTCCTTCAAAGCGCACTTGCGTAGCATGGCGCGAAGAATCTTGGCGTGGTCTAAGCTGCGCTCTGCATGGCAAGCGTTGCGGGCTATCCTCGCCGTCTCTGCTTTGTCTTGAGGAATTCTATACAAGGCATATCGCAACCCATCACACTACCACATTCACAATCCGCTGTGGCACAACGATGACTTTTTGGGGAGGCTTGCCCTGGATCCATTTTTGGATATTCGCATCCGCCAGCACCTGCCGTTCAATTTCCGCCTGAGAAGCTGCCTGCGCAAAGGATAGCCGAGTCCGTACCTTGCCATTGACGGTGATGGGATACTCAAACGTATCTTCGTGAATGTAATGCGCCTCCCACGTCGGGTACGGAGCGTGCGTTACACTGGTAGTATGCCCGAAGTGCTGCCAAAGCTGCTCGGCTATGTGTGGCGCAAAAGGCGCTATCAGAATCACCAAGTCTTGTAACACTGCCCGGTGGTAGCACTTCAGTGCCGCTAGCTCATTGACGCAAATCATAAACGCACTCACGGCGGTGTTAAACGCACACCGCTCAATGGCCTCTCGCACCTTTTTGATGGTCTTGTGCAACACCTTCAGCGCCTTGGCAGGAGGCGTGGATGAAGACGCAGGTTGATGGCAAAGCTTCCAGAGCTTGTGCAGAAACCGAAATACCCCCTCAATACCATGCGTATCCCAAGGCTTAGACTGCTCGAGCGGACCCAAAAACATCGTATACAGTCGCAACGTGTCTGCTCCATATTTTTCGATGACCGTGTCGGGGGTGACGACGTTATGCTTGGACTTAGACATTTTCTCTACTTCGCTGCCACAGCGATACTGCCCGTCCTCTTCTAGGATAAAAGAGGCCTCCTGGAGCTCGGGGCGCCACTGACGAAATGCCTTGGTGTCTAATACCCCGTCCTTGACCAGGTCGACATCCACGTGCATGGACACAACGTCATGTTGCTTTCGTAATCCATGGCTGACAAACTGCTTCGTGCCCTTGATGCGATAGACAAAGCAGGACTTCCCCTGGATCATGCCCTGGTTCACGAGTTTCTGGAAGGGCTCTTGCACAAACACATGCCCTAGGTCGTACAAAAACTTCGTCCAGAAGCGCGCATACAAGAGGTGCCCGGTAGCATGCTCCGCACCCCCGATGTACAAATCTACCGCCTGCCAATAGGCCTGGGCCACAGGGCTGACCAGGGCGTTTGGGTTGTGCGGATCCATGTAACGCAGAAAGTACCAGCTAGAGCCTGCCCAGCCCGGCATGGTATTCAGCTCTAACGGATGGCCCGTTGCAGTGCGCCAGCCCTCAGCATGGCCCAGCGGAGGCTTGCCAGTGGGCGTAGGCTGATAGGCCTTAACAGGGGGAAGCTCTAGTGGCAAGTCACCTTCATCCAGAGCATGGGGTACGCCCTCGCTGTAGTAGATAGGGAAGGGCTCTCCCCAGTAACGCTGGCGGCTAAAGATGGCGTTGCGGAGGCGAAAGGTCGTCTTCCGCTGCCCCAATTGCAACGCCTCTAGTTGCTGCAGTACCTGCTCCGTAGCCTCTGGTATCGCAAGGCCGTCCAGAAAATCCGAATGTATGAGCATACCCGCCTTAGCCTCATAGGCCCCTTGTGTTACGTCACCGCCGCCAGCAATCACCTGCACGACGGGCAGGTCGAAATGACGCGCAAAAGCATGATCGCGGCTATCGTGTGCTGGCACCCCCATCACCGCTCCTGTACCATAGCCTGCCACCACGTAGTCCGCCACCCAGATGGGCAGTGCCTTGCCTGTCAAGGGATGGAGAGCATATGCACCGGTAAACACGCCCGTCACATGCTTTACGTCAGCCAAGCGGTCTCTTTCCGAGCGGTTCTTCGCCTGAGCCACATAAGCCTCCACGTCAGCGCGTTGCGCGGCAGTGGTGAGCGCCCGGGTGTGTGGGTGTTCGGGCGCCAGGGCCAAGTAGGTCACCCCAAAGAGTGTGTCAGGCCGCGTCGTGAACACCTCTAGCCTGTACGCGGTACCATCAGGCGTGGTAGCCTGGAAGCACACTATAGCCCCCCGCGACTTACCGATCCAGTTTCGCTGCACCTCCTTGATAGATGCGGGCCAGTCCAAATCTTCTAGACCTTCCAGCAACCGATCAGCATAGGCCGTGATGCGCAGACTCCATTGCCGCATCTTTTGGCGTACCACAGGATGCCCGCCCCGCTCT
>JBCBHC010000101.1:0-2254 GCA_038526075.1 Bacteroidota bacterium
TAGAGCGGCTCCGCCTGGCGGCTGAGCAGGCAGAGCGCGATTTTGACTATGGCAAGGTAGCCGAGATCCGTTATGGTAAAATTACAGCTGCAGAAGAGCAACTTGGCCAGTTACAACAGCAAGCTGATGGCCTCAAAAATAATAACCCTCTTCTCAAAGAAGAAGTTGGCCAAGCGGATATTGCCGAAGTAGTAGCTAAATGGACAGGCATACCTGTGGCAAGAATGCTTGAGAGTGAGAAGGCGAAGCTCCTAAAGCTAGAAGAGGTACTAAGCCGGCGTGTAGCTGGCCAGAAAGAAGCTATTGGTGCCATTGCTGATGCAGTACGTAGAAGCAGGGCAGGACTGCAAGATCCCAAGCGTCCTATCGGATCATTTATTTTCCTAGGTACTACAGGTGTGGGAAAGACAGAGTTAGCCAAAGCCCTCGCCGAATCTCTCTTCAACGATGAAAATGCTATGGTGCGTATAGACATGTCGGAATATCAAGAGAGGCATGCGGTAAGTCGCCTCATAGGGGCGCCTCCAGGCTATGTAGGGTATGAAGAAGGGGGCCAACTGACGGAAGCTATTCGGCGGAAGCCCTATGCCGTTATCTTGCTCGATGAGATAGAAAAGGCCCACCCTGATGTCTTCAATACGCTACTTCAAGTATTAGATGATGGTCGCCTGACAGATAATAAGGGCAGGGTAACCAACTTCAAGAATACCATCATCGTCATGACGACTAATATGGGGTCCCATTTGATTCAGGAGAAGCTTACCCAGCTAGATGAATCTCACACCCAGGCGATGTTGGAAGAAGCTAAAACAGCGGTGCTGGAGATGCTGCAAAAAATCATGCGTCCTGAATTCCTAAATCGTATTGACGAGATCATTATGTTTAAGCCTCTCTCACAGGCAATTATTCGACAAGTCGTAGATATCCAGCTACAACAGCTGCGGCAACGCTTACAACATGGTAGGATCTCACTCCTAATAGACGATTCGCTGATAGACTACTTGTGCCGCGAAGGATGTAACCCCCAGTTCGGCGCTCGTCCTCTCAAGCGCCTTATCCAGCGGACCATACTTAATGAGCTTTCTAAAGGATTGTTAGACGGTACTGTCAATAAAGCCCACCCAGTACGCGCCACGCTAGATAGTATGGGGCAGGTGCGGCTTGCAAATGAGGACTAGTAATGCGGGGTAGGCTAATGCAAGAAATGTGATTACGCTCTCCCAAGGCGTATTTTTGCACTCGCCTGAGCTAAAAAGGCGCTGGCAACATCACCATTACATGTGACCTTGTGCCTTCTTCCTGTACGTCCGTCACGGCAGTTGAGGGATAGCAGGCCCGAGTGGCAGGTGTTCGAGCTAGCTTTGGAAGTGTGGGTAAGTGTGAAGAAGCGTCTAGTGGCTGGTATCAAGTAGCTTAATAATCCGTTCTAGGTCCTGGGTATCAACAAAGGTAATTTTGATGGCACCACCTTTGTCGGGATTTGGTTGAATTTTGACTGAGGTGCGTAGTCGGTTTCCTAGTTGCGTGCCTAGCGCTTGGAAGGTGACATTTTTTTGTGCTTTGGCTGGCTGCTTCACAGTAGACTTACCTTGCGTGAGCAGACGTGCACGCGCTTCGACGTCACGTACAGACAGTCCATGCTTTAGAATCTCTTGTAGCAAGCGGAGCTGCGTATCAGTTGACGCTATGTTGATGAGCGCCCGGGCATGCCCCATGCTAATTTCACGACTGCGGAGTGCAATCTGTACGTCAGGAGGTAGCTTTAGCAACCGCAAGTAGTTATTAACTGTAGTACGGTCTTTACCTACCTGTATCCCAAGCGCATCTTGTTTTATTTTGCACTCAGTGAGTAGCCGCTGATAGCTGAGCGCAATCTCGATAGGGTTGAGGTTTTCTCGCTGTATGTTCTCTACTAAGGCCATTTCCAACATCTGCTGATCATCAGCAGTACGGATGTAGGCAGGCACGTGGGTCAAGCCTGCTAACCGCGAGGCCTGTAACCTACGTTCCCCAGTAATAAGCTGATACTCGTAGGTGCCATCTCGAAGCTTTTTGACTGTAAGGGGCTGAATGATGCCATGTTGTTGGATAGACTGACTGAGCTCATGTAGTGCAGCGGAATCAAAGTCTTGCCTAGGCTGAAAAGGATTGACTTGAATCTGCTCAATAGGAATTTCTTGCAGTGCATTGACGGGGCCCTTAGCTGCTAAAAAAGGAGAGGCTTGAATGCATTGCTCCAAGACTCTCCTTTTTT
>JBCBHC010000102.1:0-2252 GCA_038526075.1 Bacteroidota bacterium
AGTGGGCACCAATCTTGCAAATACGCTCAGGGCCTTTGCAGCAGATTGACATACAGATAGATTAGAGTCGGCGGAGGCTTTCAAAAGCCTGTCTCGGACATCCTCATTAGCTAACGCTGGTACTTTCTTAATTAATGCTTCCAGACAGTGAATAACAGTAAGGCGGACTTTCTCATGAGAGTGACTAGAGCTCTCAAGCAATATGTCTCTATTCTCAACCGTTGGTGCAGCTACTGCAAGTACTCTAAGGGCTTTTGCAGCAGCTTCTCGGAGTTGCCAATGAGAACCGCTAATAGCCTTGAGCAGCATATCACGGTACTGGGCTTCGGGCGCGGCTTGAACCAATGCGGCAAGGACATTTGTAGCTACCTGACAAACGTATTTAGCTCCACTACCAGAAAGAACTTTGCATAGCGTATCAAATTGTTGCGCTGTGGGCACAACTTTAATCAAATCGATCAGAACACAAGCTGCAGCAGGACGAACCTTTTCGGAGGAACAATTGATAGCCTTGAATAAAATGCTGAAAACATGGTCTGCAAGACTGGGTACCGCTTTGACCAATTCGACCATGGTGTGACTAGCAGCATCGATAGATACCCAGTCTGCCTTAGAGAGTACCTTTAATAGTGCTTCACGGTCCTCTAATGAGTGAGTTTCCCCAATCTTTATCAGTTTTTTGAATGAAGTACTAGCCGCTTTTCTAACAGTTACATTAGCATCAAGGCAGGCATACCATAGTTTGTCTCTGACACCAGTAGTCGGAATTTTCTGGGTTAGCGAAGTAAGTGCATCACTGGCAGCGCCTTGCACATCACTGGCGTCGTCTCCACACAGAGCCAGCAATGCTGAGATCGCTTTGTGTACATGTTTCGGAGCCGCAGCACTTACTTCCACTAATACCTGGGCAACTGCTACACGTACTTGGGGCTCAGGAGCCGTAGAATTGTTTATGAGTGTATCAAATATTAGTGAAGCTATTTCGTCAGGCGATGCTTTTACAATTTTTATCAGCTCTTGTCGAGCTTTATTGCGTATCGTGTCCTCTACGTTCTGTTGCGCTACAGATAATAAGGCGAACATACGACCTGCAGAATGACGACGGCTAGGCTTTTGAAGCGTAATTAATAGTGACTCAAGCGCCTCTTTAGGATAGGCCTTGAATATCTCCGATAAGGCACTGAGGGCTGCCTCATGTACACTTGATACTAGCGTTTCCGACGCCCAATACGTCTTCTTATCACCGTCCTCTTCACCCCAGTCACCATCAGTTGCTTCTGATGCTCTCCAATCATCGTCTGCATCACTCCAGGAATTTGTGGCTTCCTTTGAATCCTCTTCACGGCTTACGCTTACATAAAACTCTGCTACCTTGGCGTAGCCCAATAGATGCACTAGGCTAGGAAAGGCATCTAACAATGTGCGATGAAATCTTCCGCCTATTGGATCATTTTGGCGAATATGTGTGATACTCTCTCCTATACACTGCTTGAACTGCTCAGACAATGCAAACTCCTTGTCTAAGCTTTTGATAATTGTACCATCTATGCCCATGCATTCGTTTACACATCGCAAGCGTAGGAGTAGATTCTGTAAATCTTGTAGTGGATGGCCTGGGGAATCGGCATTGTCAACTCCTAGTAGCTGCAATAGCTTTTGTAGCCCTAATATTTGTTGCCTCTTAAATATTTCTCCTGCCATGAAGGTCAGCATCACGTGGTAATGCGGTTTGTCTTTATTCTTAAGTATGCATGCTTCGGCCTTTTGGCGCTCTTTTGGGCATTCAGAAAGCCACTGTCTGGCTAATTGGCGGCCGGCAAAGTATTCTTGGAAGGTGAGGTGCAGGAAGTAGAGTTCTTTGTCTTCTGTGTCGGAGAGGGCCTGTACAAAGCCGCTCTTGACGAGTTGAGATCGCACTTCCGTGTATTCGTCTTCATCTACTTCTGCATATTCTTTTTCTTCATCGTATATCTCCTCCTCATGCTCTATACCTTCTTCTTGAGCTTCGTCTTCCACGGCTTCCTGTGTTCTTGTTTGCAGCATCACATCTAATATATCGGCACCAAGGAGTAATTGTCCCTGCTTGAGGCCCTCTAAAGCGATCATCCCCAAGTCACGATACAGCGGCATTCGCTCTTTCTGGATGGTTTTGAGGAGCTTCTCTAGTTCTCGCCTATCCTTGCCTGTTAACTGGCACTTCAGCTCGCTAGGTTTCAAGCCATTGGGGTTGTGGGCAGCGAACTCCTCGTCTA
>JBCBHC010000103.1:0-2225 GCA_038526075.1 Bacteroidota bacterium
TACACGAGGTGCTGCAAAAGCGGATCACGAGTAATTTTCAGGTGCTCCAAATCTAATTTTAAATCCTAACGGGTATAAAAGGATATGATATAATAAATCGCCCTTGAGAGTGAAAACATTGCTCAGTTTAGCAAACTAATAACACCGATCTTATCAGACATAGATCGGATCCAAATGCTCATACTCCCTAAAGCTTCCTTGTTGAGCAGACATCCCCTTCTAAGCTATAAGGCTAAAAGCATATATTGAGCAGGCACTGTGAAGTTCTAAAATAGGGTAAGCACCTACTCAAAACGGCTGAGGCTATTTCATAAGTCTCAACGCGAGCCATAACGCTCAACAAAAAGTATATCGGGAACACTCATACTTGCACGTGTATCCTCCGAACATTCGAATGAGACTTCAAGAAACATATATACGCTCAGGGCAAGCACTACTTTCGACTTATATCGCAAATGAATTATATAATGGGGAAGAGAAGTAAACGTGGTCAAGTCTCTCGTTTAACATTGGTAATAACAGCTTCCTACAAAGCTAGAGACGCAAGTCCAGCAAGGACCAGAACTGGCTGCAGTATCTAAAAACCGTTGACTGCTTTGTCAAAAATTATAGCTATAAATAAGAGAGTGCCATCTTAGAATTATGCTCAAGGATCTTCTAAATCTCTTCTTCCCTAATTACTGCCTAGCCTGCCAACAAACTCCTCTGGTTCAAGGCGAAGAGTTGATATGTACGCCCTGTGCTTACGAACTCCCCCAAACTGACTGCTATGCTACTTTAGATAACCTCATAGCACAAAAGCTGTATGGGCATCTTCCGGTTAGTTATGCATGCTCATTGTACAAGCTCCGTAAAGGCAGCGGTGTGGAACGACTTTTGTACGCGCTTAAGTATGGCAATAAACCCCAGGTAGGATCATTTCTAGGCAAAAAGCATGGCACTGTACTCGCACAAATGCCTTGGTGTCAAAAGTTCGATTTAATCGTACCCATCCCATTACACAGCACTAGAATACGACAGCGAGGCTACAACCAAAGTAGCTTGTTTGCGCAAGGGCTGTCGGAAGTACTAGGTGTGCCATGGGAAGATACCTACTTAAGAAGGATTAAAAAGACTACTACCCAAACAAAAAAGAGCCGCTTCGAGCGGCTCCAGAATGTAGCAGATGCTTTCTGTATCACAGTCCCCCAAGCTATATCTGATCGGCATATATTGCTGGTAGATGATGTAATTACGACGGGCGCCACATTATCTTCTTGTGGTAAAGTACTAATGACTGCCAATGCCAAATCGCTCAGTGTTGCCACAATTGCTGTCGCTGAGTCATGACGCACAAGGCTATCTTTCTCTTCTCATACCAGGCCCCACAGGGGTCATTGCTATCCAAAAACCTAAATCACGTCTTGCTCCATGTAAGACATGGGCCTTCTCCCGATGCGTTACTTCCCTAGGGCCTGTCATAAAAGACGCGAATTTGACGACATAGTATTCGTCAACGCTGTAAGGCTGAGCGTCATAGTCTTTCGCAGGATCTAGGGCGCCGTCCTTCCTCATGGGATTCAAGTCGCTCACGTCTTCAAAGGATGCGTCTCTATATATATCTCCTGATATTGCTCTTACATTATCACCTATCCTCAAGCCAAAATCATTAAAATAACCGTCATCCACTTCATAAGGCCCACCATGGCTATCGCTTTCTCCCGTAGCACCACCATAGTTGCCGGGGCCGCGCTTGATTCTAGGAATAAATTCTCCGTGCTCATCTCGTAGAGAATTGCCCCAGGGGTAAACTCTTGCTTCCACCTCCAAATTATCTTCATTGTCGACTGTTCGTCCTACAGCAGCGTGCATTAGCTCCGCTTCAGTAGGAAGCCTATACTCGGGCATAGGAAATCCTAATTTAGTGGCCCTTTTCCGCATTTTTCTGTCACTGAGACCTCCGTGCTCATCATGCTCATGCTTTTCATCTTTTAGCTGATCACTTTCACTTTCTGACTGTTCGTTGTCTACAGCCTCACTGCTGTTCTTCCTATTTACTTCTTGCTCTTCGTCTTCTTCGTCAAAATAATCTTCGAAGTAGATTTTTTGCATCTTTTCTGTTTTCCAACGGCAGTATGCCATCGCTTGCGCAGGAGACACGCCAGTCACCGGGTAGTTGTCGAAGTCCCGGTACCATAACATATTCTTTTGGTTACCGCTATACTCTAAGTCGGCTTCCCATACTT
>JBCBHC010000104.1:0-2221 GCA_038526075.1 Bacteroidota bacterium
AGTTATTGGCCAACTTTAAGCCTGGGCCCTCCAATTATGGAGAGTGCGGATACAAATTCGCCTCTCCTGTAGATGCCTTCCCTTCCAATGGCTATGGATTGTATGACATGGCCGGTAATGGTCGGGAATTCGTTAAGTATGGCGGAGAGGAGACGACTGAGCTCGATGATGGCAGAGATACGCTAGCAGCCGTTGAGACAATGGGGGGATCCTGCTTAAAAATAGCTTGGTTTATGCAGCCAGGCGTGCGCGAGAAAGTAAGTAGCCGCCGCTATAAACCCTGCGATGCAGGCTTCCGCTGTGTGATGCCTCACATTGGCGAGGCGCCTGCCCAATGACTAACTTAATATCATTCATAAACATTAGTAACACAACAAAACACTAACCCTATGGCACACTCACTACCTATTGAAGAGAGTTTCATGCATACCTTTTACAAGAGCATCATGCCCAAAATATATGGCATCGGTGCCGCTATCGTCATTGCTGGGGCAATGTTTAAGCTCCTCAACTGGTCAGGAGGCGCACTCATGCTAGGCGTGGGGCTTACTACTGAGGCTATTATTTTCTTTTTGAGTGCCTTTGAGCCACCAGCGAAGGAACTAGACTGGACGAAGGTATATCCTCAGCTGGCACATGAGGGCGATGGAGGAAGCGCCATAGCCTACGGAAGTTCCACGCAGGGACCTGTTGCGGAGAAGCTAGACGAAATGTTTGCGCAGGCCAAGATAGATGCTGCACTCATAGAGCGTTTGGGGAAAGGCATGCAGCAGCTCTCCGACAGTATGGCCAACGTAAACGCAATCCCCAATGTCTCTGAAGCTACGCAGCAGTATGTAAAGAACCTGAACAAAGTGTCAGAAGTGCTCAATACTGTTTATGAAACGCATGCGCATACCACAGGCGCCATAGAGAACATAGTCAATGCGGCACAGCAGGCGCAGGCATATCAAGAGCAAGTGCAAAGTGCCACTGAGAGCCTCAGCGCGCTCAACGCTGCCTACATGAATGAACTGCAAGCCGTGGACTTGCGCACCAGGACGACGCAAGAAGTTTATTCAGATATTGTAGCATCCATGGAAGAGATGCAGACTACGTCTGAAGAAACAGCGCAGTTCAAGACAGAATTGGGACAGCTGAGCCAAAAAATATCTTCCCTCAATAGCATTTACGGAAACATGCTTACTGCTTTGAAAAACTGACCAATGAGGATGATTCCAGCCTCATCGCAGTATGGCACACTTCAATAGCGCTACACCGCAGCCCATATAGCCTATCCACGCAATCCTAAAAACCACATCAATTCCTATGGCCGGAGAGAAACTAAGCTCAAGACAAAAGATGATTGGGATGATGTACTTAGTGCTTACAGCGCTGCTGGCGCTGCAAGTGAGTGGCAGCGTACTGGAAAAATTTATCCTAATCAACAAAAGTTTAGAAAAGAGTGTCTACACACAGAGGGTAGAAAACAAGAGAACACTCAAGCGCATAGAACAGACCGTTAAAGAATCAGGTAATAGGGCTAAAGATGTGACTGTCCTGCAGAAAGCGAACCAATTAGCGCAAGAGTCTGACAGAGTGGTCGCTTACATCGAAAGCTTGAAAAGGAAGCTCATAAAAATTACGGGGGGGACCAACAAGAAGACAGGAGTCCCCAAAGGAATCAAAAACGACTCCGCTGTGGCCAACCTGATGGTGAATCATAGCAAAGGGATAGACCTGCAGAAACTGCTCAATGGCTATATGCAGTACTTAACCGGAGTTACGGGCAAGCAATACGTGCCTATAGCATTAGATGCCAAGGACAGCAAGATATTTAAAGAAGATCCTAACCAATCAAACAAAGACTTTGCTACACTGAACTTTGATCATACCCCACTGGGAGCAGCATTGGCTACGCTAAGTCAGTTTGAATCAGAGGTAGTCTATGCAGAAGCCGATGCGCTTGGGTTACTATTTAGAGAAGTAGGCGCGGGCGATGCAAAATTTGACAGACTGGTCCCAATAGTAAAGCCGCAATCCAACACAGTAGCGGCCGGGTCTAAGTACAAAGCGCAACTATTTTTAGCAGCCTCTTCTTCTGGCATCAGCCCTACCATGGCCGTCAATGGAAGACAAATTGCTGTCAGCGAGGGAGTAGGCACCGTTGAATTCACTGCTCCTACAGGTAAATACAATAGCGAAGGAGTAGCCAAGAGAAAGTTTAAAGCCGAATGGCGGC
>JBCBHC010000105.1:0-2146 GCA_038526075.1 Bacteroidota bacterium
CCAAAACCAAGATACTGAGTGTGGATGTAAGTGTTTGTAGTATGAGTAGCGTTACACGGCTCTTGACAGTTGCTGGAATGTATAAATGAAAATATGGATCCAAGACCATATTCTTACGGAGCCCTAACCACATGCTTTCCATATTCGCTATTCCCATAGTCATTATCACTTACTTGTTACGCCCTTGTGTCATAGCAACTACTGCCATTACTAGAGTATTTATAGTATGCGGTCTAGGGCAGCAGTACCGGGACACACGTCCTGTATTTGAGCTCACAGACTTACAAACGTTTATCAAGCACAGCCTTAATATTAGTCAACCTATTCCTGCGGGTATTAGCGCTACCATCGTGGGGAAGTTCATTAACTTTCGGAAGTTGCGGGTTCGGGACTGCATGGTCCCTAGAAAGGAAATTGTAGCAATAAGTGTTACGGACGGAGTCAAGGCCCTCAAGAAAATAGCCATACGGAGCGAGCATGCTAAAATACTTATCTACCGCAACGATATAGATGACATCATTGGTTATTGCCATGCCAAAGAGCTCTTTAAAAAGCCTAAACATATAGAAAGTATCTTGACGCCTGTGGTAGTGGTAGCACAAACAAGCCTGGCTAGTGCGGTAATGGTGCAACTAACTTCTGAAGGGAAGAGCTTGGCACTAGTAGTAGATGAATTTGGAGGGACTTCAGGAATTATCAGCCTCGAAGATATTATTGGAGAAATCCTGGGGAGTATTAGAGAAGAGTACGATAATGCCGGTTGTGCGGCACAAAAGCTAGATAAAACTACCTATTTGTTGAGCGCTAGGTGTGGGATAGACAATTTAAATGATAAATACAATTTAGAGCTCCCACGAGGTGACTATGATACTTTGAGTGGATTTATTACTTCAGCAACTGGACGGATACCCAAAGTAAGTGAGATAATCAAAATACCCCCATTCACTTTCACCATTGTGTCCATAGAAGACACGCATATAGATACCGTCAAAATGGAAATGGACTGCCATACTCCGCTCAGAGACTTAGCAGCTTCTCTTGACCCAATCCCTAAATAGTACGCAAACTGCTACCAATTCTTAGATCCAATATTGGCGTTTTAAGATTCAAAATCGCGAGTTTGGGCCTATTTTAGGTAGACACATAATCACCTTTTTGAAAGCTTTCATACTTTATATTCATACTTAACTAAGTATATCACTAATCACCACAGAATCAGTAAATAAGTACAGTGTGATTTGAGAAAAGCGCAGATCATGCTAGCATAATTCTTAGGTATTATTCTCAATCAAATTTTTCTCATCATGAAACATACCATCTCTAAAAGATTCCTCATTACCCCTTCACTCCTTATATACTTGCTGTTTGCTTGTAGAGATAGTCAAGCCATACTAGACGCCAAAAATGAGACGCAATCACCCGTTCACCTATCCGAAGAAGCAGGGAGAGACAGTGATATTAACCGAGTAGAGGGAGACCTGGAGGATATCAGAGTGATAACGGAATGGTTTGCAAAAGATAAATCTTATGATTCTAAAGCGGTAAAAGATTTACCTTCTGCGCCTGTAGCGCCTAACCATTTCGCTGAGCTCGATGATTTAGACATCGGTGATTTGAGAACTTGCCAGCAAGCTCTTGAAGCATTTATAAAGAAGCATGGTAGCCAAAAAGAAATAGAGTGTAGCATAGAGGATTGCCAATCTGAAGTGGACAGTTTGGTGCTTCTAAAAAAAGTAGCAGACATACCTCGCCTCAAAGACCTCCCTGAGTATTCTTCTCCACCATCTCCCAGTAACTCTGCTTGCTTGTCTCCCAGCAATACCGCACGGCATAGGGAGAGATCAGAAAGCGACATGCTCAAAGCTCTTGACGAACAAATGAAGGATCTGAGGAAGGCTGTGGACGCACTTGAAGAGTATAAATTGGCAGAAGGAGCATTATCACCTCTCAGCGGCTCCTCTTCTCCTCGCTTTCTGCTGGAAGCAGGAGAAGCACTATCTCCTAAAAACATCACTACTTCTAAGCTACAGGAAACGGAGGAACTACCTGACAGCTTCAATATTGCCTCTGAGCTTCAAGAGTTTCAGCAGCTTCTACTACTTAAGCAGCAAACCTTGGACAAACTTCTTTGGCTCCAGAACGCAAT
>JBCBHC010000106.1:0-2025 GCA_038526075.1 Bacteroidota bacterium
CGATGGTTGCGTAGCAGGTTCAGGGGCTTTTGCTGAGGAGAGCTTTTCCGCAGATGCATTTAATGAAGCTAGCGGCTCAATCGCCGACGAATTCTTAGTATCTTCTACAAGAAGTTCGGAAATATCCTCGCCTGGCTCACCAATAATAGCAATGATGCTGTTAATCGGTACTGAGTCTCTTTCTTGCGCGCCGATGTGGAGTAGCGTACCATCTGTATACGCTTCTAGGTCCATAGTGGCCTTGTCGGTCTCTACTTCCGCCAATAGTTCACCTTCTTTGACAGTCTCACCTTCTTTTTTAAGCCAAGTAGCGAGGATGCCTTCCTCCATCGTATCGCTCAACTTCGGCATGCGGATGACTTCAGCCATAGACTACTTGGTAATGATGCGACTTGATGGATTGGCGGGCGGGGATGGACATGATCGTGATTGATACTTCCTGTAGCGTAAGATTCTTGCTTGCCCACAGAGCTCCCTCGATAAGGTTTTAGAGGCGAGGAATCTGTTCTCCCGTAAAGATAGTCTTTCTCTGAAAATCGTGCCCAATTTTTCGCTGATAGCGTCCGTACATTCGTTACAGAATGCCTAGTAGCTTGATGGGAGATAGGCATGGCTACGCTACCGTGACTTGACTGAAACGCTCTAAGACCAGGTATTTATTGGCAAGCTCCATAATTTGAGCAGTATCAATGTCTCTGATGGTGTGGTGTAGTTGTGTGTAATAGTCTTGACCCAGGCCATGCAACTGCGCTTGCTTGAACTTCTCCATGATAGAAAAGGGATCGTTAATATGTGTAAGAAACGTCCCAAATAAGTAGTTACGTAGCGTTTGGAGCTCCTCTTGGGGTACAGGCGTGGTCTGCAAAATTTGTATTTCCCTAGCTATTTCCTGGTAGGTGGCTTGCAGCGCAGCTTGGATCACCTCGGTAGCTATTTGCAAGTAGCTCATGTGCCGTAATGGTATAATTCTGGCGTAGATACCGTAAGTGTAGCCTTTTTCTTCACGGATATTACGCATGAGGCGTGAACCGAAGTAGCCGCCTAGCAGTGTGCTGACAAAGAGCATGGGAAGGTAGTCTGGATGCTTTTTAGCGATCAGGACGCGGCCAACATTTAGCGCCGCTTGGAGTTGTCCTTTAGCCGGCAGGTGAGCTTGTATAGGCTCGGGAACATCCAACGCCACCCTTGGATGCTCATGAACGCGTGTAGGAAGTGCCTGTAGATGCTGCTGTACGGCTTGTACATCCTGGTCTCGCACTTGCCCACTTAGGAACACCTGTGTATTAGCCAGTAGTTTCTTATAGTAGTACTGCTTGATTTGATCTAAGGTCACGGCCTCTAATGCAGCTTCGGTGAGCTGCCTGCCGTAAGGATGTGAAGCCTTAAACAAAACTTCCTTTAACTTTTTTTTGGCTACTTGACTGCTTTTCTCAGCGGCGAGCTTAAGTGATTGTTTTTTAAGGTGTTTGCGATGTACTAGTCGTTGCTCATCAAAGGCCGGGGTGAACAGTATCTCTGCCAGTAGCTCGAGCATGGGCGTCAGGTGCTTGGACAAGGTGATCAAAGTAATGCTCAAAGTGTCGGAGTAGACCTTGGTGCTGAGGCTAGCGCCGTATTGATCTATATACCGTGCTACAGCCGCGGCATCTTTAAGCTTTGTGCCCTCTAATAGCATTTTTGCGGTCAAATAAGCCACTCCATTCTGGGGCTCTTGCCACTTGCCAGCCTCAAAGACTAGCTCTAGCCTGATGATGGGTTGTTGACCCATGTTTAGTAAGTACAATGGAATACCTCGCTTAATTTGTAGGGTCTGAGGCCAGGGAAAGTGCAAGCCTTCGATGGCTTTGAAAGCAGGTGGGGTAGTTCTATCGAGCATATAGCAATACGAATGATTCAAAGCCACGAAGCTAGCACAATGTTGCTAGAGTTCCGCGCATCGAACTTGGTTGCTGTCCTTGCCATTTTGCATAGTGGCTTCCGCAGCTGAAGGAAAATATGAGGGTGAGGTAGACACTGCCGAGGTAG
>JBCBHC010000107.1:0-1972 GCA_038526075.1 Bacteroidota bacterium
TGAACTCCAGCGCACTGAAAGCAAGCCCCAGGATATCGGTTGCATATAAGCCGATGGCAATGGCGCCCAGGCTCACCAGTACCGTACCGATCCGCACCCACTTGAGCTCATCGATCTGCACACCTTGCTTCTTGTAGATAGGCCCAATCACATCATGTACCAGTGTAAGCCCAGCGGCATGCATATAGGAGTCTATGGTAGAGGTACATACCGCCAGAACACCTGCCATGGCCAGCCCCTTGATGCCCACAGGAAGTAAATGATGGATCATGTGTGGCAACACCTGCTGAGCTTCTACATAAGGATATAGTACTAGTCCGGATAGACCTATGAGCATGATGGCTAATTGAAAAGAAGGATCAAACGCTGCTGCCATTAGGTATTTGTGGCGCAGTTGATAACCATGCTTGGCCATTAGCATCCGTTGTATTAAGGCTGGATCTATCATCCCGGCGGGTGTGCACCAAATCAAAAATAGGGTGAGATAGAAAGAGAAACGGGGGTGATCAAAGACTGCTAAGTTATCTGCCGGTACTTGTGAGAAAAGCACTGTAATGCCTCCTACATGCGAAACGGCTATGTAAGCAATAACCGGGATGAACACGGCCAGTACAATAAATTGGAATACGTCTGTAATGGTGACTGACCTAATCCCTCCGTAAACAACATAAGTTGCCAGTAGTATCCCGCCCACTACAATAGCCCACTGCGCTGGGATGCCCAACAATGATTCGCAGATAATACCAAGTACGATGAGCTCCATCCCCGCTATCAGCAGAGCACTGAGTAGCCCCAGCACGCCCGCAATAATGCCGCTGGATACTCCATAAAACTCACGCATCAAGTCTCCCATGGTGAAGCAGCTTTCGTAATTGGCTGCCTTGGGAGCTACGAGAGCTGTGACGAGAAAGGAATAAGAAACTGCTAAAGTGATTACTGTTATTATGATTCCTACTGAGAACAATTCTGCAGCTGCATTTACAACAGAAGCCCCTGCCAAATTCGTCGCCAATAAGGTTGACACTAGCGCTCCAGTTCCAAAGGTTTTGTTAGCTACGGCATAGTCACGCATGTCCTTCACGTTCCAGCCTGCACGCAAGCCCATCACCAGCGTGACGAGTACAAAAGCGATTACGATCGCGTAGTCAATGTTTGTTGTATCCATTAAGTAGCGTGGTTTATTGTGTAGGATTGCGAGGATACAGCATAAAGTGAAATAATGCAATACGTTGCCGAATATGTTTGCCTCGACACTTCAAAGTTTTCCTCCACTAATTTCTCCGAAGGATATGTCATGCCAAACCAAACGATCCTTACTTTTCAGCGTAAGCATCCCGCATTGGTACCTTCGTACGTTACTTCCGCTTTCCCCGTGCTTTCTTGGCTGGCTTCACTGGCGCCTGTTCTGCAAATGTCATACACTGTGCCAGGGTAAGCTTACTAGGATCTTCTACCTCCTTGGGAATCTTCACGTTCTTCTTGCCTGCTTTGATGTAAGGTCCCCAGCGGCCATTGAGAATTTGTATGTCAGGGTTTTCGCTAAACTGCTTGATAAGTCTTTCGGCATCAGCCTGGCGTTTCCCTCGAATCAATTCTATGGCTCTGGCCGTGTCTATGGTCAACGGATCATCTTCTTTGTCTAGACTGTAAAATTTATTTTGGTGCTTGACGTAGGGCCCAAAACGGCCTGTGTTCACGGTGAGGGTTTGGTCTTCGAAGTAACCTAAATCTCTGGGCAGCTTAAATAGCTCGAGCGCTTCCTCCAGTGTAATATTTTCAATGCGTTGTCCGTGCCGCAAACTAGCAAACTTCGGGGGATTATCGTCATTACCACTTTCGCCTATCTGGGCTAGAGGGCCATACTTACCAAGGCGTACGACGACGGGCCTGCCCGTGCCCGGCTCTTGGCCCAGTAGCCGGGAGCTGCCTACTGCCGTGCGGTCTATCTGGGCGGTTTGCTCCACCTTAGGGT
>JBCBHC010000108.1:0-1968 GCA_038526075.1 Bacteroidota bacterium
CTCTGCACTCATCTTCATAAGCATCTCTTGATGTTTGGTACTCAGTGCGGCTTTGATCGCTTCAGCATTTTGGGTTGATTTGGTGTCTTGGTCCATCAAGAGCTTGGTCCAGTCATCACGCAGGCGTTGGATGGCTTCCTGGAGTTCTTCGCTCTGTAGCGCTATGTCGTCTGAGAGGCTATCGTAGTTCAGGGTGCCTTCGCTCTTGCCTTTCTCTATCAATGACTCTATCTCCTCCAGCGTCCTTTTGACTTGCTGGAAGGAAGTCGTCTCTGCGTGGGACTGCGCCAGGCTTTGACCTTGCGTGGCAGGCGTAGCTAACTGCTGCGTCCCCCGCTTCACATCAAACGTGGCAATGCGGTTCTCCGCTGGGGGCACTGCTGCGTTCAAGTTGCTCTCTGTCTCTCTTGTCTTGGTTTTCGCTCCCTGCATCGCAAGCGGAGCAATGTACTCATTGCCTATACAGCTGTGTAATAGTAGCGCTGTGAGGAGGGTTCGGGCGTTGTTGGGCCATCGGTAATTGGTTGTTTTCATGGTTCTGTGTGTTTTAGATTGTGATTTGAATATAGAGTTACAAATTTCGGATCGTGGATTAAGCGCTATGCTGCTGGCTAATCAGACTCCAGCAAGAAGCGCATGATTTGAGAATTATGCAAGCGCAATGCCCGCAAAAGCAATCTCTATCGCGCAGACCTTTTCATCTTTCACGGCTTTGGGCTTGTGAAGGGGAGTCTGTCATTCGCTGTCACTCGGTTGGATCCTTCGTGGCCCCGTTGGGGCGCGCTCAGCATGATATGAAGTAGTACATACACACTCAATGAATTTTGTGATGTTACCACAAACTAAAAGTTTAGACTAACCGTTTGTATACTGTCCACATTTGCTTAGCTTTGCGTCCTCTTTGGCAGATTTAATGGATAAATCCACCTTTCTACTGCATAGAACAATCTACTAGTGATGCTTGGGATCATAGGGAAAAAGCTTGGGATGACTACGGTGTACGACGAAGCAGGGGGCAATATCCCCTGTACTGTCATAGAGGGAGGGCCTTGTGTAGTCACACAGATCAAAACGAAAGACATTGATGGATACCAAGCAGTGCAATTAGGCTATGCTCCCAAGGCAATGAAGCATGTTTCGGGGCCCTTAAGAGGTCATTTTGATAAAGCGGGCGTGAGTCCCCAGAGCGTGTTGGTAGAGTTTAAGGACTTTGTCCAAGAAAAGGAAGTGCAGCTCGGTCAGACCATTTGTTTGCAAGATATTTTTGAGGAAGGAGAGTTTATAGATGTAGTAGGACATGCCAAAGGAAAAGGGTTTCAAGGGGTAGTAAAAAGGCATGGCTTTGGTGGCGTGGGCCAACGTACCCATGGCCAGCACAACCGAGAGCGTGCCCCAGGATCAGTGGGTGGTGCTTCTTATCCTGCTCGCGTCTTCAAGGGTATGAGAATGGCTGGGAGGACCGGCGGACAACGTGTTAGGGTATCTAACTTACGCATAATCAAGATAGATCCTGAAAACAACCTCATTGTTATCAACGGATCTATTCCCGGAGCCAAAAATACGCACGTTACACTAGAGAAGTAGGTCATGGAACTAGACATAGTACAACATACAGGAGGTGAGGCTGGAAGAAAGGTTCAGTTGGTCGACGAAGTATTCGGTATTGAGCCTAATGACCATGCCATATATCTAGATGTGCGCCAGATCCTTGCCAACAGACGTCAAGGCACCCACAAGTCAAAAGAGCGCAGTGAAATAAGCGGCTCTACGCGGAAACTGATCAAGCAGAAAGGGACCGGCAACGCACGCAAGGGAAGTATCAAGTCTCCTATCTTAAGAGGCGGAGGGCGCGTCTTTGGGCCACAACCCAGAGATTATGGATTCAAGCTTAATAAGATAGGAGACTTGATACTTCCCTTGCGTGCGTTGCCGGTCCCTTTCTGCTTGATCAGTTTCCGCGTAGAGCCG
>JBCBHC010000109.1:0-1894 GCA_038526075.1 Bacteroidota bacterium
CCCAAGCATGAAAAAAATATTCACTCTATTACTATTGGCAAACTCTTTCCCTTGTGCACTCGCTGCCAAAGATGACCAGGCCAGTGCTGGAAGCGGTGAAACCTCGGCGGCACAAGGTGCTCGGACAGATACTCCTACATTCAGCAGAGAAGCGGCGAAGCCGTTGCCCGACCGCTCATCAGACTTTCTTAGCCTTGTCATTGACTATGGATTTAATCGACTTCAGGGGCATGCCAAGCAAATGTATCCCAGTCTCTTAGGATCCCGTGTATTTAAGGGGGCTTTCCATTACAACATACAAATCAAGACGTCTCCATGTGCGCTCAGCCCAGGAATAGGGATCTCCTGGGAGACGTATCAGCTTAGTGAATGTAACAAGGAGTACTACACGCTGGCAAGGAATGCTAGCCGAAAAACCATTCTAGAAGAGGCGAATCGAATCATACAGGGGAGTAACACTATACTATACTCCCAGCTAGATAGCGCTTATGTAGACTTCCTGCTAGAAGGGCGTGTACATGGGAATAGCCAATTCCCCAAGGAGCACTTGTTCGCCGCTGTGGGTTTCAGGATAGGCGTACGCTATGATACGCGCACACGCATAGGATACTACGAAGATAAGGTACCGAAGAGACGCACTGTAGAAGATCCGTTCAATCTATCACGTGTACGTTATGGCGTCTATGGGCGGTTAGGCTGGAGCCGATTTGGCATTTACTACAATTGGACGTTCTCTAATCTATTTAAGGAAGGTGAGGGACCTAGCAATACTCCAGTCCGTTCGCATTATGCATGCGCTTCCGTAGACTTGTTTTAGGAACTCCCGCTGGGCGTAGACTTCTGCTAAGCTTGGTCTCTTGGTTGATGTCCCTACCTCCTTTATGGCGTCGGATAGCTTAGAAGGCAGCATTGCCAGGCGTTCTAGGAAACGGAATGACATCTCTGATATTCTCCATCCCTGTAATAAACTGCACCAAACGCTCTAGTCCCAGCCCAAAGCCACTGTGTGGCACTGCGCCAAAGCGGCGCGTATCTAGATACCACTGCAGGACGTCGGTATCGACCGAGAATGCGTCCATCGCGGCTTGGAGCCTGTCCAAGCGCTCTTCTCGTTGAGATCCTCCAATGATCTCTCCTATGCCTGGGAACAAGACATCCATCGCTGCCACTGTTTTGTTATCGTCATTCTGACGCATGTAGAATGCTTTGATGGCTTTGGGGTAGTCTGTGACAATGACAGGCTTCTTGAAGTGCTTGGCGACCAAGTACCGCTCATGCTCTGACTGCAAGTCAACGCCCCAGTCCTGAATCACATACTGAAACTTTCCTTTTTTGTTAGGCTTCGACGCCTTGAGAATTTCAATCGCTTCCGTGTAGGTTACACAAGCGAATGGACCGTCCAAGATGGTCTCTAGACGTTCTACGAGGGGGAGACTCTCTTCGGCTTGCTTTTTATCCTTTAGCGCCTCCTGCGCTCGCTGCTGTAGAAAAGCCAGATCATCTGCGCAGTGATCAAGTACGTAGCGGATGATCGACTTCAAGAATAGCTCCGCCAAGACCATGTTATCTGCCAAGTCGGCAAAAGCTACTTCAGGCTCCACCATCCAGAACTCTGCTAAGTGGCGGGTAGTATTAGAATTCTCTGCCCTGAACGTAGGGCCAAAGGTATACACCGCCCCCAGACCCATTGCTGCGGCTTCTGCCTCCAGCTGCCCCGAGACAGTTAAGTGCGTTCTTTGGCCAAAGAAGTCGTGGCTAGCGTCTTTGCTGCTTTGCGTAGTATCCAATGTAGTTACCTGAAACATGGCTCCCGCTCCCTCTGCATCTATGGCCGTGATAACAGGCGTGTGGATATACACAAAGCCCCGCGTGTAAAAAAATTGATGGATCGCAT
>JBCBHC010000110.1:0-1860 GCA_038526075.1 Bacteroidota bacterium
GGGAACTCGCCAAAGCCGACCCTAGCCTGGCCCCGCAAGCGCTCGAAGCCCTGCTCAAGGCCGCGGGGGATCCTAATGATAATGTCCGTTCCGCCGCCGCCAGCGCGCTGGGGGAACTCGCCAAAGCAGACCCTATCTTGGCCCCCAAAACCCTCGAGGCCCTGCTCAAGGCCGTGGGGGATCATTATGCTATTGTCCGTTCCGCCGCCGCCTGGGCGCTAAAAGAAGTAAAAAGAATTATGAACCGTAGTGTGGCCCCAGAGGAGAAGAAGCAGGAGTAGTGTAGGATACAGTCAAAGAGACTAGATGATGCATGATGCTCAACTGAGCATAGTACCTTGACGCAAAGGCAATCGTATCGCTAGGGTAGGTGACGCAAGTAAGATACTAGGTGTATGCAAGAAACTCTTGCATATCATAGTCAGTATGGCACATATTGGCTTCAAAATACTACTGTATTTCAGCCTTGAGTGTGGCTTTTGCGTAAGACCAGTCATAAGTTCAAACATTTTCTCAATCTCTAAACAATACTAACCATGATACAATCAATGCCTGTTTTGCACACACGCTATGGTGTGGCCAAACTATTTTCACTCTTATTTATCCTGCATGCTTGTACACACCATGGGGCAACCCTTAGTATGAATGCAGAAAGTACTACCTCTAGGCCCACTTCCGAAGCTACTACGCAAGAAGTAGACACGGCAACAATAGCTATGCAAGTCACTGCACCGGTATCTTCTTTGCAGAACGTTAGAGTAAGCGTGGCATCTGGTGGTCAGCTACTTAGGCCATTAAACAGCATAGAAGCAACAAGCAGTGAAGGAGACGTCAAGCGTGAAGCTACTACCCAGAAAGACACCAAATGCGTAGCAAACACTTCATTGTCGACTGCTGTCCAGTATGGCTTCCGTGTTGCGTCTATCGACAAAGACGGTAACTGTCTCTTCAGAGCCATCGCTGAACAGCTCCAACGGCCTCCATGGAACGTATGCTTTCCTAGCAGCGACGATTACTACAACAGCCTACGCAAGATCGCTGTAGAGCATGTCAGAGCGCATCCTAAAAATTACAATAACAGTTTCCCCAATGATACGTTTCGTGATGTAGAAGACTGGATGGCTAAAATGAGTCAAGACAAGACATGGGGAGGAGAAATTGCTATTCGTGCGCTCTGTGATGCACTACAGATTACCATCGTGGTCATTCGCGCAGAAGCAAACAACGACGAACGACCTACGATCTATAAACCAGCACAGTATCAACCAGCAAGGATTGTCTACTTGTATTATAAAGAAGGTGCTCACTACGAGTCCTTGTATCAAGACGCTAGTCTCGTGCCTGTTTATGATTTAGAGGGGTGGATCGAGCAGCAAGCAGCCAGTCACAGCTTTACGCCTCGCACGCTTCCTGATGTTCAAGCGTTAGTAACTGCGACAGCCAAAAAGCAGGATAAAGTTCTCAACCCAATACGCATAAAACCTTTATCTCGGTTCGAGAAAATGCAAAGAGTAATCGATAGGGACTTGGGTATCCATGCAGGTAATAGTGATATCCTTCAAAAGCTAGTAAAAGCTGGCCTGAAGGCAGATTTTACCGCACAGCTTGCTCAGTTAAAATCAACATTAGGTAATAAAGCTCTGAGCTGTAAAACTCGTCGTGAGATTATTAGAGCCATGGGTGAGCTGGTACAAGACGCATGCTTTCTAGCATCCGATATGCTTGAGCTGCTTTTAGAAGTTTGTAAGGATTCTAATTGGCTAGTCAGTGAAGCTGTCGTCCGTACGCTGGGCGAGCTCGCCAAAGCGGCCCCTAGCCAGGCGACGCTCGTGGCGCTGGTCAAGGCCGCGGGAGATACTA
>JBCBHC010000111.1:0-1834 GCA_038526075.1 Bacteroidota bacterium
GGTAGGCATCTCCTTGGTGGCTCCGCCTGACAATTCCCTCCCAGATGATCCTGCACTCACTAGACTAACCCAGAAATTCGGGAACATCTTATCACACATTCAGGAAGACTATGTAGATGACAGGGTAGACCTCAAGGCGCTCTCTGAGGAGGCGATAGGGAAGCTACTGGAGCAGCTAGACCCCCACACTGTTTACATTACCGCACAGGAGCTGTCACAAAAGAACATAGAGCTACAGGGAGAATTAGATGGCATTGGCGCCCACTTCACCATGCTCAGGGGGGAAGTATACATCATTGCCCCCATTAGTGGAGGCCCCTCTGAGAAAATAGGGATCAAGGCAGGAGACAGAATACTGAAAGTCGATGACGAAGATATCGTCACCCAGCACACCACTGCGCTGGAGGTAGCCAAAAAGCTACAAGGCGCCAAAGGGACTACGGTTAAGTTGACCATCGCCCGAAAAAACCAGCCAGAGCCCCTTGAATTCTCCATCACGCGAGATACAATCCCCTTTTACTCCGTAGATGCCAGCTACATGATCAATAGCGATATAGGCTATATCAAGATTAGCCGATTCGCTGCCAACACCTACAAAGAATTTAAAGCAGCCCTGGGAAGCCTCAAGAAGCAAGGAATGAACAAGCTACTCCTAGACCTGCGGAGCAACCCCGGGGGATATGTGCACAAGGCCGTGCAAGTCGCTAACCAAATGTTGAGTCAAGGCCAGTTGATCGTGTATGCAAAAGGGAAGGCTGAAAAATACAGTACCAAGTACCACGCCAAGGGCGAGGATCACTTCGATGAGTGCCCAATCATCGTGCTCATAGACGAAGGGACTGCTGCGGCAGCTGAGATACTAGCGGGTGCCCTACAGGATAATGATCGAGCCCTCATTGTGGGGCGGCGCTCCTTTGGCAAAGGGCTTGTGCAAGCACCCATACAGCTCAATGACGGATCACAACTACGGCTCACAGTAGCACGATACTACACCCCCAGCGGCCGCTTTATTCAAAGGTCATATAATGAAGGCACAGAGGATTATCATGCAGAGCTGATCAAGCGTTTCAAACAAGGCGAATACTTCCGCACAGATAATATCCAGTTTGACGAAACACGCAAGTATCAGACCAGCAAGAAGCGGATTGTGTATGGGGGGGGCGGCATCATGCCTGACTACTTCACGCCTCTGGATGACAGCGCGGAGAGCATCTATGTGTCTCAGCTGAGCGCCTTTGTACAAGCATATGCACTGGAGTACACAGATCAGCACAGAGAGAAGCTAGCTGCAATGACTTATGAGCAGTATCGTGACAAGTTCACCGTAAGTGACTTCATGCTCGGGCAGGTCATCACCCAGGCGACTAAAGCCGAATTCATCTGTGACGAGAAAGTCTTTCTGGCCGTTAAAGAACGCATTAGGCTCCGCCTCAAAGCCTGCATTGCGCGTAATGTATGGCAAGAGCAAGGCTTCTATCCTATCTATCAGCAAGATGACAGCGAACTTCAGAAAGCGCTAGCACTCTTTGACGAAGCCGAAGCACTCCTAAGGCAACCCGAGGGAGAAGAGGCGCTGCCGTAGTTTATTCTAGGATTTTGAAAGATGAAGCACGGCAAGCTTCTACGAAGATTTTGTGAGCTTGTCCAACTTTTGATCGAAAGTAAGGACTGGAGTCTGAGTGAGTTTTGCGCTGGCGAGCAACAGACAGTCCACTATATGAAGGTTGTGTTTGCTATATTCAGCTAACGCCAAGGAAAGTACCTTTTTCTCCCCACCTATGCCTTTGTAAGCGAGTAGCTCTGTTAATATCTGCACTATTTTGTCTTTGGGTAC
>JBCBHC010000112.1:0-1820 GCA_038526075.1 Bacteroidota bacterium
ATTGACTTCGGGGATAATAAGCCGATGGTCGGGATGCATGCGCCAGGCAGTAGAGTTGTCTATAACAGTGGCGCCTAGTTCTGTAAAGTGAGGAGCCCACTGCTGGCTATCATCTGCGCCTGCAGCGAAAATGACTACATCAGGCTTTACCTTAAGGGCGTGCTCTACACTAAGAATTTCATAGACCGTATCTTGGTACTGTATAGTAGTGTTTAGTGAATCTGGAGATGCTACAGGGATTAAGCTATGCGCGGGAAGATTCGGCCTTACTTCCAAAACACGCAAGATTTCCCGTCCTACAAGGCCTGTAGCGCCTATAAGTGCTAGCTTCATACTCATTGTGACTGATAAAAGTTGTATAACATGGCAGCAATATTATGTCTTGTTTGTAGAAGAGTCCGCTCGCCACGAGAAAAAGCTGTGAAGAGCTTCCTTTAGAATTCCTCTTGCTAAAAAAGAATTTGCTTGCGCTGTATTGTGGTAGGTGTCGGCTGAAAGAACGCTTGATGAATGTCGAATGGTATTTGGTCGCCAGGCGACTGTTTAACGTACATGCCATCTTCCCGCATCAAGTATGCGTTCACGTTATCTCGTAAATTATAATCTAGCAGACCAATTACTTGTTGCTTAAGGAATGGATCTACAATTGCAAATAGTATCTCAACACGCTTTTCAAAGCTTCGCAACATCATATCAGCACTGCCTACATACACGCGAGGATTCCCCTGGTTATGAAAGTAAAAGAGGCGAGCATGCTCGAGATAACGCCCTGTAATGGAGCGCACAGCAATATTTTCGCTCAGGCCAGACCTACCTGGGACTAGGCAACAAATACTCCGTACAATTAATCGAATAGGAACACCAGCATGCGCAGCCTGGTATAAGACCTCTATGATGGCTTTATCTTCTAATGCATTAACCTTGATAACAATACCGCATGGGAGACCTTGTTTGGCGTTGACAACTTCCTGCCGGACAAGCGCTATTAATTCTTCGCGCAAGTTACAAGGCTTAGTCAGGAGGTGTTCATAGTTCTTGGAAAATGAATGGCCCGTAATGGCGTTGAAGAACTCAGCTACATCGTTAGCATAATGCTCTTTCGTGGTAAGTAGCCCCACATCTGCATAGTTCTGCGCAGTTTCTTCATTATAATTCCCGCTAGACAAGTGTACATAACGCGTTGTTTGTTGAGATTCCTGACGCACGATGATGAAGGCTTTGGCATGCACTTTGACACTACTGGCACCATAAATGATATGGCATCCAGCTTGTTCAAGCTCGCGGGCTGTATGAAGGTTATTTTCCTCGTCAAATCGAGCTTTAGCTTCTATAACCACAAGTACGCTTTTGCCCTGACGGGCAGCCTTACATAATGCTATTACTACAGCAGATGGAGAAGCTAGCCGGTAGATAGTCATTTTTATAACTGACACATAAGGGTCTACGGCTGCCTGGTTCAGTAAGTCCAGTACCCAATCGAAGCTGTTGTAAGGGTGATGTAATAAGATGTCTTGTTCTTTTAAGGTTTCTAAGAGGTTAGAGCGATCTACAGGCGACTTGGTCAGCGGAAGTGTATGTGATCCAGGAGCTGCAAGCCGCTCTTCAAAACCTTTGTAACGTATTAGATAGCTGAGCCCCGTGAAGTCCATCAGACTTTGTAGAGGCACCAAAAAGAGGCTGTTGTTATCGAGTTCGGTCCCTTCTTGCAGCTGCTCGAGTAGCCATTGGTCATAGTCAGCTTCTAGTTCTATCCGCACCACACTACCCCTGTTTCGTATTTGAAGTGTTTGTCTAAGCTTTTCTACGAAAGTGCTTTCCAT
>JBCBHC010000113.1:0-1812 GCA_038526075.1 Bacteroidota bacterium
AGGAAAAATAAACAAGAATTTTTCATCGTTGAGAGTTACTGTGTGAGGCTATACCATAGTGTACCAGCTAGATCTGAATCTACTACATGGCGCAATATCGCGCACAAGCACCAATCGTAAAACTATGGAAAGCAGAACTGCGTAATTTTGTCCGTGTTGGAGGAATTGGGGGGATACCCATATCGCCCTAGCTTTGGGGTAATACAATTTTTATCACATCCTTTCCTTAACAAAGCACGCATGACCAGAATGACCCCGGTTGTAGAGAAGCTTCTTTGGATAAATATTGGCCTCTTCATAGCACAGAGTTTCTTGTTCTTACCACTTGCACACATTCTTGGGCTGCACTACGTCATGTCTACGCACTTTAGGGTATATCAATTTTTAACACATTTATTCGTACACGGTAGTTTTATGCATTTACTCTGCAACATGTTCTCGCTGTATACTTTCGGGCCAGTACTAGAGAATACCTTGTCTTCTAAGCGATTTATGGCATTTTACTTAGGTACAGGGCTAGGTGCTGCTGCGCTATATTCCGGCATTCGCTACTTGGAGCTGGGGCGTATTCACACCTTGTATGAGCAGTATCTAACTTTCCCTGATCCAGAACGTTTTCACATTTTCCTGCAACATTTTTCAACAACTACTTTCGATGGACTATACCGGTTTTCAAAGTTGTTCTTCGAGTACGCTGACGACCCTGCTTACATTGCTAAGAGTAAGGCTATAGTTGATCATTTGTATACCCTCAAGGCAGATATGCCTACAGTGGGGGCGTCGGGTGCCATATTTGGGATATTGACAGGCTTTGCCGTGCTCTTCCCTAATGTGGAAATATTAATTATGTTCGTTCCTATTCCAATTAAGGCGAAGTATTTTATGGCATTGTACGCCCTGTATGAATTGCACGCAGGCTTACAAAACAACGCTGCAGATAACATCGCACACTTTGCACACTTGGGGGGAGTATTATTTGGGTATCTCTACATAAGGCAGTGGAAATCGTATTATTGAGAAAGCACTGTGGTTCTACTCATTGTGCTTTGACGAACTGCCTCTGCGCATGATAACATCAAGGGCGCGGCATTTTTCCTCAGTAGCCCAAGTATTTTTCACATTGCAAAACCAATTTTACACATGAATGAAATAAAGGGGAGGTATGCTCATTTATTACGGCTAGTTTACATGAGCTTAGCGCTAGTATTTACTCCCATTATGCTCAAGGCAAAGCCTCCATATGCAGAGCAGCGTAGTCTTGCGAGCGACATTGCAGACGCTTATGTCAAGTCATTCCCCAGCGAGAAAATAAATGAGAAGGGAAGCCAAAAGGACTGGGACGTACGCAGCATCCGCCCTCCTAAGCTGGGTGACAAAGTAACTCGTGAAGTAATCTTTAATGGTATATACACCAAGAGCAACAGCTATCGCTCACTGCAGCAAAGAATGGCTGCTATTCTCAACGAATATTCCTGGGCAGATCTTAACCTATTCTACGGGACGACTAGTGAACCTGCCTATCACTTAATGGGTCGGATTAACCGCACTATCACTACGTTAGGGGAAGGAGCATTAGCTACAATTTTGGTAACACCAACTAGTGATATCAAGGTACTAAGGGAACGCCAAAAGATTGTTCAAGCTTTTTTGAGAGACGATGTGTCTGTGAAAGCTTTGAGAGATAATCTGAGAAAATATCAAGATGCAGAGCAAAGCCTTTTCTCGCTATGGACTGACATGGACCCGCTGTATACCAAAGAGTACAGAAAATATATGAATGAATACTTCTACTACGGGCGTAACAAAGCGACA
>JBCBHC010000114.1:0-1780 GCA_038526075.1 Bacteroidota bacterium
AGCGGCCGCTGTATTGTCTATGATGCTTACCTCTCGACTTGTCCAAGGGTTCTGATCGTCAGGGCCGCCTCCGCCTTCGCCGTCACCTTCGTCTTCGCCTTCGCCTTCGCCTTCGCCTCCACTACCCCGTTTTTTTCTGTCGGAAGCGGCCCTGACGATCAGAACCCTTGGACAAGTCGAGAGGTAAGCATCATAGACAATACAGCGGCCGCTCGCGCAGCGTTGCTGCACAGTAATCCTACCTCCTCTCAAGAGCTCCTCAAGGAGGTAAAGAGTAAGAACTGGGGTGAACGCTGCCAAGCCATCAGTGTGCTGGGCGAGCTGGATACTACAGTATCTAACCCTTCAAAAGAGGTCATGGCAGTATTTTTTAAGGCAATACAAGATCATGAATCGCCTTCTGTACGGCGCAAAGCCATCGCCATACTTAGCAAGCTAGGTGCAGTGGCAGCGCAACGCACTAACAAGGCGCTTTACTGGCGATGTGTCGAGATCACGCTTTCTAAAGTTAGCACAGATCAAGATGAAAAAATTCGTAGTGCTGCCATTAGCGGACTGCTATCCTTGCTCTCAGCAGCACCGCAGTATATCACTAAGGAGACTTGTAATGAGTCCCTCGATACACTGCTGAATGTAGTAGACGAACATAAATCTCCTGCTCTCCGCTGCACTGCCATCAATGCACTGCCCAGGCTGCTTCAGGTACTGCCTCAGCACATTGATGCAGGACTTTTTATGGAATTCCATGAGGCGCTATGGCAAGTAGCGCACAACAAGGATACCAGTATCTACCAAGCAGCCGCCCGTGCACTGTCTGCCGCTATCCAAGCCGTGCCTCACTGCGCCAATGAAGTCCTTGATACTGAGTACTTCTTGGATCAACTCATAATATCAGAAAATCCTGTAGGCGTACGCTGTGCTGCTGCAAGTGTGTTGTCAGCCCTGGTCGCTGTAGCACCCCAAAATGAGCAGGCAGTACTTTGCGAGCGGGCAGTGAAGGTATTCTCTGCGCTTCTTGGGCAAGACCAAGCAGATAGTATCCGCCAAGCCGTTGTTGCTGGGCTTGGGACACTCGCCCAGGCAGTTCCCACACAGGCAGAGCCTGTCTGCCAGCAGCTACTCAAACTAGCAGAAGATAAAGAGACTACTGTCCGTAGCACAGTGATGGAAGTATTGGGCACGCTAGATAACGTCTCTGACCATCGTGCAGCGGCGCGGCGCGTCTTAGTGAATGCTATCAACAGCTGGTACAGTGCTGTCCGCGAGGCCGCAGCTCGTGCACTTGGCGCGCGTGTACGCGCAGGCCAATGCCAAGACAGTGATTGTCTTGCAGCATTGCTCTCTTTGCGCAGAGATTGGTACAGCAGTGTCCAAGGTGCTGCTGCAGAGGCGCTCAGGGGCTTTAGTACCCAGCAGCTGATAGAGGCATATTGTAGCGGCTTACACACCAGTACTCTGGTACCCCAGATCAGGGATAGGCTGTGCACACAGCCGCTAGTGGAGGCGTCTATCAGCGGTAGGAGGGGCTACTATCAACTTACTTTGTACCAAGGCGTAGGCGAACCTGTCGTATGGGAAGCGCCTAAAGTACCCATCGACCGACTCAAAAAGGCGATCAGAAGACAAAATCCTACGCTAAGCTGGCAGGAGTATGTGGGGAGCTAGACATTCGGGGTCCAGCCCTACATGGCTACATGCTAGTCACCATGCTCGCATTTTTCCCAGAAAATATGCAAGCTTGGGTAGGTTTCGTAACCTTTTGCAGGCACCATGTGCCAAG
>JBCBHC010000115.1:0-1770 GCA_038526075.1 Bacteroidota bacterium
TCTGTCAAGAAAGTTCGTTAGTAGCAAAAGATCTCATTTTAGCCCATATTGGGTGTTTTTCTTCTAAACCCATTATTGGGAGTTCCTTTCGCCAAAGACCTTCACAGAGCCCCTACACCCAATCTGTAATCACCTGATTAGTATCCTAAGTACAAGAAGGTAGGGAGTGCTATCTCAAAAGTGCTCACTTGTTGCCTTCTCTAAAACGCTTGATCGATGAGAAAAATTCCTGTGCATATTCAAATTATGGTAGGTCTAGCCTTGGGGCTTTTCTATGCGATCTTAAGTATCAGGCTAGGGCTTCCAGCATCATTTACGGTTCACTATATCAAGCCCTTCGGTACCATCTTCCTAAACAGCCTCAAGCTGGTGGCCATTCCACTGATTTTTGCCTCGCTTGTTGTGGGTGTTTCTAGTATAGGGGATGTCACTAAGCTATCCCGGATAGGGAGCAAAACATTTCTGATTTATACAGCTACCACTGTACTAGCCGTAGTGATAGGACTATGTATTGCTAATTTATTGCAGCCTGGTACAGTAATTTCACCACAGACTAGGGACCGATTGACTTCGCTGTATGCTGGCCAGGCTGAGCAGCAACGTGTTACATTGGAGCAAATCCAAGAGGTAGCTCCGCTACAGGTATTAGTGAATTTAGTTCCTGAAAATCTTGTTGCTACCATGAGTAGTAACCTCAACCTACTGCAAGTAGTCTTGATAGCCATCTTCTTTGGCGTAGCCTTACTCAGAATACCTCCCAGAAAAAGTAAGCCTGTTATTCTATTCTTTGAGGGCCTCAACGAAGCAATCACAGAGGTAATCCGGTTTATCATGCGGCTTGCCCCCCTAGGCGTCTTTGCGCTGGTCTCTTCCTTACTCATAGAAGTAGCGGGCGATAATGCTGATGATATTTTCGATGTGCTGTACGCGCTACTGTGGTACGTCGTGACCGTTAGCTTTGGTCTAATGCTGATGACCTTTGTCGTCTATCCGATCCTTATCAAGCTCTTGACTAAAATAAGCTATGTTGACTTTTTCAAAGGCATACGCCCTGCACAGATTGTCGCTTTTACAACGAGCTCCAGTTCCGCTGCCTTGCCTGTAACTATGGAGCGGGTAGAGAAGCATTTAGGCGTTTCTGAAGAAGTAAGCAGCTTTGTATTACCATTAGGCGCCACGGTCAATATGGATGGGACAGCATTATACCAGGGCATTGCGGTAGTATTCATTGCGCAAGCCTTAGGACTTGATTTGTCTATTGCCGCGCAGTTAACCATTGTTGCCAATGTAGCTGCATCTTCTATAGGGGTAGCGGGAGTGCCTGGAGCGGCCATAGTCACAACGGCCATGATCTTGCAAACTATTGGGATACCTGCCTCAGGCTTGGCACTAATTTTAGCACCTGATAGAATACTAGACATGTGTAGAACGGCAACCAACGTCACTGGCGATGCAGCTGTGGCAGTAATAGTAGCCAGTTCAGAAGGTGAGCTAGCAGAAGAGGATAATGATAAGTTGCTGGAAAATGATGACTATTAGAGAGGATTCGTGGCATGGCCACGCGGAGGTAGAGTGCTGAGGTTCTATACCTCTTTTACTCACCGCCCTTCACTCACCCCCTTACTTAACATAAGGCGGGCTGGCAGGGGACGATAATGACAAGTTGCTGGAAAATGATGACTAGTAGAGAGGGTTCGTGGCATGGCTACGCGGAGGTAGAGTGCTGAGGTTCTATACCTCTTTTACTCACCGCCTTACTTAACATAAGGC
>JBCBHC010000116.1:0-1734 GCA_038526075.1 Bacteroidota bacterium
AGTAATTCAGCAGTACGGCCGATAGGAATGAGCTGCCAATGGTGTAAGTAGCTCACATGGCTTTTTATTCTGTGACCATATTGCACAGGTGCATTTGCCTCAGGGGGAAACTCCCTTGCATTCTTATGGCCGCAACTGTATTGCTTTACCATGACACGGTATTCGTGAAATAGGAGCGAAGATGGAGCAGGAAGATCAGTCAATTGTCGCTTGTGATAGCCTTGTGAAGCAATCTGTGCTAGCGACTTACCACAGGCTTGGCAAGAGCCGGGGACATGCTCTTCTACCAAGTCGGGCATTACTACTTGCTGTAAAGTAGCCCTAGGATGAGCTGGCTAGTCCCTTGTGGTGCGTCCCGTTCTGGTGCGCATCGAAACGGTCCTATGCTTCTTTTTCAGTCCATCGGACGCAGGAGGTTTGTTGTGCTGTCAAGCTTAAGACACTTCTGCAGAGTTTCAATATTGTCGAGCGTTTGTCTTAGCTGCTCTTGGGTTTGGGCTAGCTACCCCTCGGGGCATTGTAATTTGATTCCCTGGCTCTGTAATTCGATCTCCTTGCTCTATAATTTGACTCGCTTACTCTGCAATGACCACTGCTTACTCTACAAGCAGCCCATCTTTATCTAAAAGCGTTTGTTGCAACTTGGCGATAACAAACGCTGGCCTCGGAGACGAATTGGGGCGATACTTAAGAATTGGCTCTGACAAAAGACCTATTGAGTCTGGATGTCCATGCTGCAACTATACACACCTTTACGCGAAAACGATATCTTTGCTATCAAGGGTACCTGAGTAGTTACCTCAAAGACATACATGCCCTTGGGCTCATTACCTGGGGCGTAGGCCTAGATAGAGCAACTGCGCTTGTATAATCCTCATACTTGCCTTGCTATACGTCCTACTTTTGGCGCCATGCTTGCAAATGCCTCCGGGAATAACCTGCCCATCAGGATCAACGATCTCACAATGAGCTCCTCCTGATTCATTAATGCTGGCTCCAATAGCGTGGCTTGTTAAGAGCGTTTTTATTTGCTGAAAAGTTATGGTACACATGCTGGCATTGTCAAACACAGCATCCACAATGGCTTGTTGCCGTTTATTGAGTTGAAATGTCCCTGCAGAATAGGCATTAGCAAACATACAGTCGTGAAACTCTCGCAGGCTACGTGGAGGAATCCAATACTTTGGGAAGTCTGCGGTCACATCTTCCTCTATTCCCTCTTCTGTTTCTATGCTAGCTTGCAGTACCTGATCATTAGATGCAGGCGGTGTGGGTGTAGGGGAGACCTGGAGAGGCTGGGAAGTAGACGCTGCTATCTTGTATTCTCTTTCTTGTTGCATCTCTCTTGACGCTGCAGGAAGTGACATAGCAGTAATTTGTGGTGCATGGTCAGGAACAGTAGGTAGTGCAGGCACTATCAGTACTGGCTTTGCTGGAGGTATCCTAAGGGCGGGCACTGTGCTAGGCAAAGTTTTTGGGACAACGTTAGTAGCATTCCCTGCTGGGAAGTTTTTGTTTTGGTTCTTTTTACGCTTTGTGGCCTTCATAGTAAGTTTGGGAAGTGGCCAGTTCGGCAAAAGTTTGTGCACAGGGACTTCGACAAACTGACCTGGAGGTGCACCAAGCCCTTTGAAGAATAGCTGCTTGGGCTTGCCACTTATACCAATCGTGATTTGTTAATATGAAGGCATTGAACTAGAATTGTGCTGTGAAAAAATACCCAGAGATATCAGT
>JBCBHC010000117.1:0-1619 GCA_038526075.1 Bacteroidota bacterium
TTGCTAAGTGCTAGTGCAGTAGCAAGCGATTTTATAGAGATTTCTGTAGTATTTCCTTCAATTTCATATGGCCTGTGATTTTGCCTACGATACAAGAATTACTTGCGCCCAAGAGATTACTAGCACAGGTGGTAGTGCCTCATCGTGGACATACTTGGCGGAAGCAAATGTGGTATCATTCTATCCCATACTACGGAAGCTGGTATAAGTGGACAAATATCAAAGAAAGGTTCAAAAATAGTCCAATAGGCCCAAAAGAGGTCCCAGTATACCTAGGAATTATAGTAGCGCTCCCTGAGGTAGCGTATACTCTAGGTGCATATAGGTCTATTAGTAACTATTTTGAGTATTCCTCTGTACTACGCAACTTAGCTTTACGGATGGCGGATGCACAGGCATTTGTTCTGGCAGCAAGATCGGTGAGTGGTGTGATGGCTAGTTCATCTGAATTAGAGAAGCTTTATGGATCTAGGCTCACCAAGCTCAGAGAGTTGCTAGCGCAATCAAAAAAGAACACTGAACTGGGAGACTTAATTAGATATTTAAAAACGCAGCCCTACACTTCCTGGTCCTACTTCTTTAACGATGCTGGTAAGCTGCTAGCAAGTCACAAGCTTTTTACAGAATACAAAGATGAGTTTGCAGACGCTATGCACGAGCTAGGTGAGCTAGATGCTTTCTTAAGTATTGCCACCCTTGTACAAGAAGCACGCGATAGCAAGGCCAAGCACCAATATACTTTTGTAGAGTATATAGGACGCGGCAAGAAAAGTAAGCCTTACATAAACCTCGTTGACATGTGGAATCCATTTCTAGATGCAAAAACTGCTGTAGGCAACTCTGTAGAGATGGATGCGGCAGGTGGAGTACGTAATATTATCCTGACTGGCCCTAATGCAGGCGGGAAATCTACGTTCCTTAAAGGAGTAACCAGTAGTTTGCTACTCGGACAGACCCTAGGTATTGCACCTGCCAAGAAACTGATCATGACGCCCTTTAACAAGATCAACACTTATATCAACGTCCAGGATGATGTGGCGGCAGGCAAGTCCTTATTTATGGCAGAAGTAGATCGGGCACAAAAGCACCTCAATACCTTAAGTAATCTTAAAGCACAAGAATTCAGCTTTACCATTATGGATGAAGTCTTTAGTGGTACAAACCCCAGAGAAGGGGCAGCGGCAGTGTACTCTGTGCTAGAAGCAATGGCGGACTATAGTAATGCGATAAATATAGTCGCCACGCACTACCCTGTAGTCATGCTATTGGAAAAGAACGTAGCTAAGAAGGGCTTTAAAAACTACAAAGTGTACATCAAATACAATCGAGATACGGATAAGAAAATTCACTACACCTATAAGGTAATCCCTGGTAAGTCAAACCAGGCCATCGCTATCCAGATTTTGAAAGAGCAAGGTCAGTTCAATGCGCGCTTGCTCAAGCGCGCGGAAGAGATTATCAACCATCCAGAGCGATACAGAGCTGAGTTCTGATGGTCACTTCTATACTGTACGCTATTGCTATTAGTGTTCACACGCGCTCTATACCAATCGTGATTTGTTAATATGAAGGCATTGAACTAGAATTGTGCTGTGAAAAAATACCCAGAGATATCAGTA
>JBCBHC010000118.1:0-1572 GCA_038526075.1 Bacteroidota bacterium
CGAAGCGGGTGAATATATATGCGCATTTGTGTACACTCTGGAAGAAAATACAATGAACTAAATATGACCACCGATCATTGCTAACTGATCATTCAACTTTTGTTTCTTATGCACGATTATAACTCTAACCGTCCACCGCTTATTCTAAGAGAATATGGCAGAAACGTTCAAAAAATAGTAGCTAAAATCAAAGAAACTCCTGACAAGGCAACGCGAACGCAACAAGCGCAGGGGGCATTAGGATTGATGGCCACACTGACTTCCAGTAGCAAAGACAGCATGGAGAGTACACAAAAGCGCTGGGACGACCTTTTTATCATATCTGACTACTTGCTGGAGGTCGATAGCCCCCATCCGATGCCAGAAAAGGGGGCACTCAACAAAAGACAACCGCGACTAGCGTATGTCAAACAGCCTATCAAGTTCAGAAACTATGGACGGAACATAGAACGCCTTATTCAAAAAGCGGAAGCAACCCAAGGTCTCGCAGAGCAAACACAATTGGTGATTAGCATTGCCAAGCTCATGAAAATTTTTAGTAATGAGTGGAACAGGGATAACATAGATTGCGATACGATCTTGACTCATATTCGTCAGATGGCCGGAGATCAACTTACGGTTGATTGGGAGCAGCTCAAAGCGCAAAATATCTTCTCTACCTCTTCTAGAGAGAGAAATAGAAACGGTAGAACAAATAGAGGGATTACTAAACGGAAAAAGGCTTCATGAGTACGTTCCGAATTCAGGGAGGAAGGCCCCTTCAAGGAGCTATTACACCTCAAGGTGCTAAAAACGAAGCCTTGCAAGTCATCTGTGCTACTTTATTGACTGCTGCTCCAGTTACAATTCATAATGTGCCTGACATACTAGATGTGCGGAAGTTGATCGATCTACTAAAGGTCCTAGGCGTTGGTATCACACGTCCCGCTCAAGGAACCTACTGTTTCGATGCGTCTCAACTGGATATGACTTCTGTGAAGGAAGCTGCTTTGAGGCAACATGCCACCAAGCTCAGGGGCTCTATAATGATCTTAGGGCCGCTACTAGCGCGCTTTGGTAGTGTCACAATCTCCAAGCCAGGAGGGGATAGAATAGGACGGAGACGACTCGACACGCACTTTCTGGGCATGAGTAGACTGGGCGCTAAGTTTGTGTACAACGAAAAAGAAGAGAGCTATTGGGTCAAGGCCAAAAGGCTTAAGGGCAGCTTTATATTATTGGATGAAGCTTCTGTCACTGGGACAGCTAATATCATTATGGCAGCCACGCTCGCCCAGGGTACAACTACGCTCTACAATGCAGCTTGTGAGCCTTACATCCAACAATTGTGCAAAATGCTGGTACAGATGGGGGCGTACATAGAAGGGATTGGCTCTAATCTCCTCACTATACATGGCGTTCAGGAGCTACAGGGCACCACTCACACGCTGATGCCTGACATGATTGAGGTGGGTAGTTTTATTGGACTGGCAGCCATGACTCAGGCAGATTTAACCATCAAAAACGCGTATTCAAAACAGCTTACCCCTATCATCGAGCGTTTTAAAAGGCTGGGCATTCATGTAGATACTG
>JBCBHC010000119.1:0-1536 GCA_038526075.1 Bacteroidota bacterium
CAACTGAGGCGTTAAAGATATCTCTCAAGAGCTTATCGAATATTTTTTTCACTAGCTCGGATTCTTCCTCCATGGCACTATCCGCAGGAGCATCTTCATGTTGCGTAAACTCTTTTTTATCGAATGAGAATTTTTTGTTATGCGGATTGCGATAGTTGACTTCTACTGTAATAGATAGCCTTAACTTACTAGCCTCATCTTGCATATCACTTACGCTACTAGAGGTGGAGGCTGCAGGATAGTACTTGAACTGTGTGATAGTACCTTCAAACTGAATATCGCCGTCTTCTTCTACGGAGTTCAACGCAGTACGTTGCAGCAGAGCTTGGTTCAGCGTTTCTGTAAACTTTTCCGCTAAGTCTGCAGGACCTTGGGCCACATTCGATGCGAAGTCAGCCACTGAAAATGTTTTAATCTTGGGTGATAGAGACACCCCTGAAAAGGAGTAGATCGCGCAGCTATATGAGCATACTGCTAGGCCCGCACAAAGCCATGGATTATACCGTTTGGTCCAAATCATATTGCTTAATTTTTCTGTACAGTGTACGTTCTGAGATCCCCAATGCTCCTGCTGCGAGCTTCCGCCGGTGTTGATATCTTTCTAAAGCTTTGGCAATGAGCTTTTTCTCTTGTGTTTCTATAGATAGCGCGGCGGACTCCGTAGGTTCAGAAGCAGTAGCGGGCGTATTGCTGGAGACAACTTGTAAAGGGACTGCTGTCAAGTTCTCGGTGCTTTCTACGCTTCTAAATAAGCTTGCATGCTTCTTAATAAGCCGATCATGTTGTGTATCGGTGTTTAACAACTCGAGGACCAAGTGCTTGAGCTCGTGCATATCCCTTTTCATATCAAAGAGCACTTTGTACAGCAGCTCTCGCTCTTGGAAGCTTTCTTGGTTCTGTTGTCCTTGGTACAAGGCTAAGGATCCTTCTTGTTCGGGGGGTAGGTAATTAAGCAGCACTTCTTTGGCAATATTGCGGTCGATTTCTAGCGCTGAAATTTGCTCTACTAAGTTTTTAAGTTGCCGTATATTACCTGGGAAGCGGTATTTAAGTAGCGCCTCGGTGGCTTCGCCGACGAGCTGAAGTGGCGTTACGTGGTATTTGTCGGCAAAATCAGTGGCAAACTTGCGAAATAGAACGGCAATGTCTTTGCCACGCTCGCGCAATGGGGGGATACGTAGTGGTACAGTATTGAGCCTGTAGTATAAATCTTCTCTGAACTTTCTTCTATGTACAGCAGCCAACAGATCGACATTAGTAGCAGCTACTATACGTAATTGGGTTTTTTGCACCTTGGAGGCCCCTACCTTAATAAACTCCCCATACTCTAGTACCCGTAGCAGTCGTGCCTGTGTGCCCAGGGGAAGCTCCCCTACTTCGTCCAGGAATACAGTACCTCCATCAGCCTCTTCGAAATAGCCTTTACGCTCCTCACTAGCTCCAGTAAAAGCTCCTTTCTTGTGTCCAAACAGCTCAGAGTCAATCGTCCCCTCTGGGATAGCTCCGCAGTTGATGGCTATAAACTTACCATGCTTG
>JBCBHC010000120.1:0-1267 GCA_038526075.1 Bacteroidota bacterium
GGCGGTAAGCCGAGCCATACAGGCCTTCAGCTGTTTAGTATCCTCAGCTTGGCAAAGCTGAGGAGCAGGTTTTTCTCACCTTATCCATTGCCCTTGTGCTCCACGCTTGCGCAGGTAGCGACTTTGCGCTTCCGATGCTACCTGGCCGCAAGCAGCATACCGATAGCGCCAAGCCGCCCCCTAAAGAGAATAGCTATGTCCAGGAGCTCCCTTATGATCCATTGGCTGAGGCCTTCAATGATGCATTTGCGCCTTGTCGCCTTTTAGGAGGTATGGAGCATGCCGATAGTGGGGATGAGAAGTCAACTACGCAGCAGCAAGACGTTAAGCGTACCGCCGCCATCCGTTATGGCTTAGTGCCCCAAGAGATCGACCGAGACGGCAACTGCCTCGAGGGCACGAAGTTGCAAATCCATGCAGATTCTTCCGTCCGTTCTTCACTCACCGCCGCCAACGAATTACTCCAGGGGCCTGAGCTAAGCAGTACCACAGCGCTCGTCGAAGCGCTCAAAGACCCTGATAGAAAAGACCACGAAGTTCTTCGGACCATTCTCAGGCAGTACAACGCATGGCTACAAAGCGATAGGGCAAGCCGCTTCACTGCGGACCACTGGCTAGAATACGCCACACTATCAAGCATCTCTCCGGCACAGGATAATAAGCTTTTACTGCAGCAGCATACACAAGTATGGAAGGCAAAACTCAGCAAGTCCCATCTTACGAGCAGTGAAGCTGTCGAACGTTTCCTAGAGACTATCAACGTGACTGCTATTCGAGACGAAAAAGCACGTCAAGAATGTATCCAGCAGTTAAAGGGCCTATTATCGCAGAAGGCTTGGCAAGCAGATTCATTCCTCACGGAACTATTGCTCTCGGCGCTGTACCAAATAGCAAAGGACCATGGAGTAGAATCTTCCAGCAAGCAAGCGCTGAAAGTGCTAGAGGAAGTGGCGCAGCAGTCCCGAGTACCGAAGAAAACACCGCCTAAACTATTTGCTGGTTTCAGGACGGCTAATAGTCAACTAAGGTCTCCTAGAAACAGTCCGAAAAGCCCGTCTGTTTCACCCGTATTCGCCGATGCTTGCCGCAAGTGGTTCAAAACACATTCCCTACCTCCCCACAGCAATGTGGTGGCCCAGACTGACGAAAGAGCAACGGCTCCTTCTCAGACCAAGGATGCGTTGTTCACCGTAGTAAAGACTCATCTTACGGAAGTGCACAGCCGTGTAGATACTCAGATTACCGAGATGATGAAAACAGTCGCCAC
>JBCBHC010000121.1:0-682 GCA_038526075.1 Bacteroidota bacterium
GCCCAAGCGGCGCCTAGCCAGGCGCCCAAAGCGCTGGAGGCGCTGGTCAAGGTCGCGGGGAATGCTGATAGGTTTGTCCGTCAAGTCGCCGCCCGCACGCTGGTAGCGCTCGCCAAAGCGGCCCCTAGCCAAGCCTCCAAAGCGCTGGAGGCGCTGGTCAAGGCCGCGGGGGATGCTGATAGGTTTGTCCGTGAAGTCGCCGCTAGCGCGCTGGGAGCGCTCGTCCAAGCGTTTCCCAGCCAGGCCTCCAAAGCGCTCGCGGCGCTGGTCAAGGCCGCGGAGGGGGATGCTCATGGGCGTGTCCGTTTAGTCGCCGCCCGCGCGCTAGGGGAGCTCGCCCAAGCGGCTCCTAGCCAGGCAACGCTTGAGGCGCTGATCAAGGCCGCGGGGGCTGATAGGAATGATAAGTACGATAGTGCACGTTTCGCCGCCGCCCGCGCGCTGGGGAAGCTCGCTAAAGCATCCCCAAGCCTGGCCCCCAAAACCCTCGAGACCCTGCTCAAGGCCGCGGGGGATGATTATTCTGCTGTCCGTAAAGCTGCTGCCCGCGCGCTGGGGGAACTCGCCAAAGCGGCCCTCAGCCTGGCCCCCAAAGCGCTGGAGGTGCTGCTCAAGGCCGCGGGGGATGCTGATTCTGATGTCCGTGAAGCCGCCGCCCTTGCGCTGGGAGCGCTTGCCCAAG
>JBCBHC010000122.1:0-528 GCA_038526075.1 Bacteroidota bacterium
TTGAATGACATGGATACTCAAATCCCTGTCAATCAAGATCTGGTAAAAGCTGGCCTGAAGGCAGATTTTACCGCACAGCTTGCTCAGTTAAAATCAGAATTAGATAGTAAATCTTCTAACGATCAAACTCGTTTTGAGGCTATTAAGGCTATGGGTAAGCTGGTAAAAGATGTATGTTTTTTAGCGCCCAAAATGCTTAGCCTACTTTTAAAAGCTCGTAAGGGTTCTAATGGGCAAATCGGTTTCGCCGCCGCCCGCGCGTTGGGAGAGCTTGCCAAAGCCGCCCCCAATCAGAAAACGCTGGAAGCCCTGCTCAAGGCCGTGGAGGATTCCCATAACAGGGTCCGTCAGGCCGCTGCCAGCGCGCTGGTTGAGCTTGCTAGAACCAATCCTAGACTCGCCCCAAAAACGCTGGAAGCCCTCCTCAAGGCCGCGGGAGATTCTGAGCCTTATGTCCGTCAAGCCGCCGCATGCGCGCTGGGAGAGCTCGCCGAAGCAGTTCCTAGCCTTACCCCCAAAACCCTCAAG
>JBCBHC010000123.1:0-510 GCA_038526075.1 Bacteroidota bacterium
ATAGAAATTATAACAAATTCAATTACAATATTCCATGCGTCTAGCATGGCTTATAGGGCAGTAATCTGAATGAGTGAGTGAGTGAGTGAGTGAGTGAGTGAGTGAGTGAGTGAGTGAGTGAGTGAGTGAGTGAGTGAGTGAGTCCGCATTCTTTCGTTCACAATAAGTCAAAAACTACCAATGCAGGGATGTTCATTTTTCTCACATGCATTGCTGACAACCAGGAGACAAGGCCTTTAAATTTTCGTGAACATTGAACAAAAAAAAAAATCATATATATGGCCATTTAATACTGACGACGCATGGTCTGTACAGCCACAAGCTGTACGTTACATATTCCATGCGTCTAGCATGGCTTATAGGGCAGTAATCTGAATGAGTGAGTGAGTGAGTGAGTGAGTGAGTGAGTCCGCATTCTTTCGTTCACAATAAGTCAAAAACTACCAATGCAGGGATGTTCATTTTTCTCACATGCATTGCTGACAACCAGGAGACAAGGCCTTTAAATTT
>JBCBHC010000124.1:0-510 GCA_038526075.1 Bacteroidota bacterium
GATTCAGGATCAGTTTCATTCTGTATATAACATCGTAGACAGCCCCAGAGATAGTTGCCGACCTAAACCGCTTACTATTGCCTAGACACACTTTAAGGCTGTACAAGACGTAAACTGCCATGGCCCGTTATCGCCCTCATTATCTTGTACCACGGGAAAGAATCTCCGTATCCCTATCCTCTCCATCCTGAGGAATGCTATGCGTGCCCAGAGCTGGCCATGCCCTACTTCTCCTTCAAGCTGAATGTTGTCGACTTGAACACACTCAGTGACGAAACTATACTCAAGGGGGGTATCTGTGCTCCGCTACTGCTCTTGCTCAAACATGGAAGGGATGGTATTTTTGAGCTGGAGCCACAGGCTTACAGAGCAGCTTTTAAAGCATGTATAGAGAGTGTAGGGGAAGACTACATTGAAACGATGCTAGATTACGCGCAGTCGTTAAGCTCTCGCGAGGCAGGAAAACGAGTGTTTCATTTTATAGCTGAAGTATTAAACGATAACAAAGAC